>NZ_JBFAPG010000006.1:0-38589 GCF_040675595.1 Micromonospora sp. NPDC049580 | reverse complement strand
GCCCGAGGAGCAGCGCACCGCCATCGCCCTGTACTACCTGATGGGCATGCCGGTCTCCCGCGCCACCTCGGCGACCGGCATGCAGGTGCGAATGCCCCGGCCTTTCATCCAGTGAAAGCTCCGGTTCCCCAGCGGGGACACCGCACGGGACGATCCGGCTCCATCGACGTCCGTCGGCATGGAGGTCCGGTCGCATGGCATTCGCGCGTAACCAGTGGTACGTGGCCGCCTACGGCAGCGAGGTGGGGCGGAACCTGCTCGCCCGAACGGTGCTCGGTGAGCCGCTGGTGCTGTACCGCACCGGTGCCGGGCAGGCGGTGGCGCTCGCCGACCGGTGCGTACACCGACGCTTCCCGCTCTCCGAGAGCCGGCTCGACGGCGACACGATCGTCTGCGGCTACCACGGCTTCACCTACGATCCGACCGGCGCCTGCGTCTTCGTACCGGGTCAACAGCGCATCCCGCGCACCGCGCGGGTGGTCTCGTTCCCGGTGGTGGAACAGGACTCGCTCATCTGGGTCTGGATCGGCGACCTGGACCGGGCCGACCCGGCTGCGATTCCCCGCGCACCGTGGCTGGCCGACCCGCGCTACGCGGTGGTGCGGGGCATGGCGCCACTGAACGCGCGGTACGGCCTGCTGGTGGACAACCTCCTGGACCTGTCCCACGAGACCTATCTGCACGGCGGTTACATCGGCACCCCGGAGGTGGCGAACACCCCGATCACCACCGAGGTGGACGAGGACCGGGGGATCGTCTACGTCGGTCGGCACATGGACGACGCCGAGTGCCCGCCGTTCTACGCGCGCTCCACAGGCATCCAGGGCCGGATCACCCGGTGGCAGGACATCGAGTACCACCCGCCCTGCCTCTACCTGCTGCACAGCCGGATCGCGCCGCAGGGTGTCTACCCGCCCGCCGAGGGCGAGGACCGCGAAGCGTTCCACGCCGAGATCGTGTACGCCATCACCCCGTCGACGGAACACACCACCTATGACTTCTGGGCGGTGGCGCGCGACTTCGCGATCGACGACGAGTCGGTCAGCGAGTACCTCCACCACAGCAATCACACAGTCGTCATGCAGGACGTGACCGCGCTCAACATCCTGGAGCAGGTGATCGCCACCGAGCCGGACAGGTACCAGGAGCTGAGCATCAACATCGACACCGGTGGCCTGGCCGCCCGGCGGCTGCTGGCGCGGATGGTCGGGTCGGGGACGGTGGGAGCGGCGCGGTGAGGTCCCGGGAAGGCTCCCTCACCGGGGACCGGCTCTACCGGATCCACTGGGTGCCGGGCACCGACACTCTGCGCGGGACCTGCCACTGTGGGGCCGAGCGCCGCAGCGAGGAACCGGTCGAGTTGTGGGAGTGGCTGCTCGGCCACCCGCAGGGCCACCAGGGCGAGGCGGTGCCGGTGCCCGGACCGCCGAGGCGGCTGGCGATGCGCGAGTGACTGTGGACGTGCTGACCGGTGTCGAGCTGGTGGTCGTCGGCCGCGATCAGGTGGCGGCCGAGGTGGTGGCGATCGGCCTCTGTCGCGCCGACGGCGGTGACCTGCCCGAGTGGGCGCCGGGCGCGCACATCGACCTGGAGTTGGGCGCCGGGCTGGCCCGTCAGTACTCCCTCTGCGGTGACCCGGCGGAGCGGGCCGTCCTGCGGGTCGCGGTGCAGCGCGAACCGAACGGGCGCGGCGGCTCCCGGCTGGCGCACGAGCGGCTCACCGTCGGCGCGACCGTCCGGGTGAGCGGACCGCGCAACACCTTCCCGCTGGTCGCGGCGCGGCGCTATCTCTTCATTGCCGGCGGCATCGGCATCACCCCCATCGCACCGATGGTCGCCGCAGCCGACGCCGCGGGCGCCGACTGGCGGCTGGTGTACGGCGGACGCAGCCGGGCCACCATGGCCTTCGCCACCACCTTGCGGGAGAAGTACGGCGACCGGGTGAGCCTGCACCCGCAGGACGAGACCGGGCTGCTCGACCTGGCCGGGTTGCTGGGCCGGCCCGGCACCGGGCTCGTCTACTGCTGCGGCCCGGAACCACTGATCACCGCGGTCGAGGAGCACTGCCGCGGCTGGCCACCCGGCTGCCTGCACGTCGAGCGTTTCACCGCCCGGGGCGACACCGGCGCGCCGGAGACGACGATCGAGGTCGAACTCGCGCTCTCCGGGCGGACGGTGACAGTGCCGCCGGGCACGTCGATTCTGCAGGCGGTGGAGGAGGCCGGGGTGCAGGTCCTCTCGTCCTGTCGGGAGGGCACCTGCGGCACCTGCGAGACGCCGGTGCTCGCCGGTGTGCCGGAGCATCGCGACAGCCTGCTCACCGCGCAGGAGCGGGCCGCCGGGGACACCATGATGATCTGTGTCTCCCGGGCCCGTACGCCCCGACTCGTGCTGGAGCTGTGAGCGCCCGACGTGGGCGGGGATGATGACGGGGTGCGCGCAGAACCGGGACGGTCGGTGACGAGCAAGGTGCTGGCGTTGCTCGACGCGTTCAGCCCGGCCACCCCGGCGTTGACCCTGAGCGAGTTGGCGCGTCGCACCGGGATGCCACTGCCCACCGTGTACCGGCGGGCCGCGGAGCTGGTCGCGTGGGGGGCACTTGAACGCGGCGACGACGGGCGGTACCGGATCGGTCTGCGGCTGTGGGAGGTGGGCTCGCTCGCCCCGAGGGGCCTGGGGCTGCGGGAGCTGGCCCTGCCGGTGATGGAGGACCTGTACGAGGTGACCCACGAGAACGTCCAGCTCGCCGTCCGGCAGGATCTCGAACTCGTCTTCATCGAACGGATCGCCGGGCGACACGCGGTACCCGTGCTCACCCGGGTGGGGGGTCGCTTCGCGCTGCACGCGACAGGCGTCGGGCTGGTCCTGCTCGCCCACGCGCCCGCCGAGGTTCAGGAGCAGGTGCTGGCCGCGCCGCTGGAGCGGTACACCGATCTGACCATCACCGACCCGAAGCGGCTTCGTCGCTGCCTCGCCGAGGTGCGCCGGGCCCGGTACGCGGTCAGCGACCGTCAGGTCACGATGGACGCCCTCTCGGTGGCCGCGCCGATCCGCGTACCGGAGGGTGTGGTGGCGGCGATCTCGCTGGTGGTCGCCTACGACCGGGCGGACCCGGTGGCGTTGGCGCCACTGGTGCAGGCCGCCGGCCGGGTGGTCTCCCGGGCGCTGAGTAACTCGACCCGTCCGGCCGTCTGATGTAGACAGACTGCAAATCGTTGACGCCCGATCAAATTTTGCATTACGTTTCCGGTGCGCGTGTTACCCGGAGGTCCGGCATCGACGAAAGGGAGCACTCATGTCTCTGCACGGCAAAGTCGCCATCGTCACCGGGGCCGGGCGGGGTCTCGGCCTCGCCTACGCGCAGGAGTTGGCGCGGCGGGGCGCCGCGGTCGTGCTCAACGACGTCGACGCCGAGGCCACCGCCGACGCCGTGGCGACGATCGAGGCGTCCGGCGGTCGGGCCGTCGCGGTGGTCGCACCGGTCGGCCCGACCGAGACCGCGAAGGAACTCGTCAGCACGGCGGTGGAGCACTTCGGACGGCTGGACATCCTCGTCACCAACGCCGGCGTGCTGCGCGACAGCGTGCTGTGGAAGATGAGCGACGACGACTTCGACACCGTCATCAACGTGCACCTGCGCGGCACGTTCACCACAGTCCGTGAGGCGGTGCAGCACATGCGGCAGGCCGGTGAGGGCGGGCGGATCATCTGCGTCGGATCGCCCACCGGGCAGCGGGGCACCTTCGGCCAGACCAACTACGCGGCCGCCAAGGCGGGCATCGTCGGCATGGTCCGGACCTGGGCGCTGGAGCTGAAGCGGGCCGGCATCACCGCCAACACCGTCGTTCCGGTCGCCGCGACCGCGATGACCGCCACCGTTCCCTACTTCGCGGCGGCGGTGCGGGCCGAGGCGAACGGCGAGCCGATGCCCGCGTTCTTCCGACACGAGCTGGGATTCGGCACGGCCGAGGACGTGGCCGGGCTGGTCGCGTTCCTCGGCTCCGACGCGGCGGCCTCGGTGACCGGGCAGGTGATCGGTGTCGGCGGGGACCGCCTGCAGATCTGGACTCACCCGGAGGCGGCGCTGACCGCGCACCGCGAGGGTGGCTGGACGTACGACGCGCTGGTGGAGGCTTGGCCGACGAGGTTCGCCGGTGCCGCGCAGAGTGTCGGCGAACGCTTCCCGAAACTTCCCGAGGAGTTCGAGCCCGCGCCGTCCTGACCGGCCCGAGCAGACCTGCCCGCACCGACCCGCCCGACGGAGGTTGGCCCATGTACCAGCCCGCGATCGACCTCGATGACGTCACGGCGATCGACATGCACGTGCACATCGAGGTCGACGACCACGGTCACACCTCACTGCCCGAACCGCTCGTGGCAGCGGCGTCGGCGTACTTCAAGACCGACGGCCCACGGCCCGCTGTCGACGCGGTGGCGCGGTACTACCGCGAGCGGCACATGGCGGCTGTCGTCTTCACCGTGGACGCGCGTACCCAACTGAAGCACCAGCCACTGTCCAGCGTCGAGATCGCCCGCGCGGCGACCGAGCACGCCGACGTGCTCATCCCGTTCGGTTCGGTGGACCCGCGCACCGGGGGAGCGGCAGTCGAACTCGCCGACCGGTTGATCCGGGAGGAGGGCGTCCGCGGTTTCAAGTTCCACCCCACTGTGCAGGGCTTCGATCCCAGCCACGACGAGTACGCGCCGCTGTGGGGCCTGCTGGAGCGGGCCGGCGTCCCGGCGCTCTTCCACACCGGGCAGACCGGCATCGGCGCGGGTACGCCGGGCGGTTACGGCCTGCGCCTCGGCCGGTCGAACCCGATCCTGCTCGACCCGATCGCGGCCGACTTCCCCGACCTCCAGATCATCATGGCCCACCCGTCGGTGCCCTGGCAGGACGAGGCGTTGTCGGTGGCCACGCACAAGCACAACACCTGGATCGACCTGTCCGGCTGGAGCCCGAAGTACTTCCCGGCCGAGCTGGTGCGCTACGCGAATTCGCTGTTGAAGCGCCGGGTGCTCTTCGGCACCGACTACCCGATGCTCACCCCGGACCGGTGGCTTCGCGACGTGCAGTCGACCGATCTCAAGCCGGACGTGCTCCCGGGCATCCTGAAGGACAACGCGGCCCGACTGCTGGGCCTGGCCCGGTGACGACGAGAGGAAACGCCATGACGACGACCATCACCTACGAGCGGCTCGGCGACCTCGCCGGCACCGACCTCGGCCACACCGGGTACCGCACTGTCACCCAGGACCAGGTGGACCTGTTCGCGGACGCCACGGACGACCACCAGTGGATCCACGTCGACCCGGAGCGGGCGATGACCGGCCCGTTCGGCGCGCCGATCGCGCACGGCTTCCTCACCCTCTCCCTGGCGGTTCCCTTCTGGACCGAGCTGCTCGAGGTCAAGGGCGTGACCACGAAGGTGAACTACGGCCTCGACAAGGTGCGCTTCCCCGCGCCGGTCGTGGTCGGGGCTCGGGTGCGCATGCGGGCCACAGTCGTCGAGGTCGTCGAGGTCCGCGGCGGCTACCAGCTCGCCGTCGACCAGACGATCGAGATCGAGGGCGGGACCAAGCCGGCGGTCGTCGCGCGCGGGCTGTACCGCTTCTACGCCTGAGCCCGGGGGCATCCGTCGAGCCGGGCGAGCACACCACCTCCACCCCCAGGAGATTGATGATGCACCAGCACGGAATTGGCGCCTGGCTGGCCAAGCGCCGGCTCAAGTCCCCGGACCAGATCGCGATCATCCACGGCGACCGGTCGCCCATGACGTACCGCCAGTTCGCCGACGCCGTGGACCGGATCTCGGCGGTGCTGCGGGAGTGGGGCGTCGGCAAGGGTGACCCCGTCGCCTACCTGGGCGAGAACAGCCCCGAACTCCTCCAGGTGATGTTCGGGGCGGCGCAGGTCGGTGCCGTCTTCGTGCCGGTCAACACCCGGCTCGCCGCACCCGAGATCGCCCATGTCCTCGCCGACTGTGCCGCGCGGGTGCTGATCCACGACCCGGACTTCGCGGTGCCGGTGGCCTCCGCCGCGGCGACCGCCCGGACCCCGTACGTCATCGTCAACGGCGAGGGCACCGCGGACCGGCCGGGGTTGGACCACCTGGCCCGGGCCGTCGGCACCGCGTTCGGCGACCCTGCCGACACCGTCCACCAGGACCCGGCGGCGATCATCTACACCTCGGGCACGACCGGTCGGGCCAAGGGTGCGGTGCTGACCCACGGCAACCTCACCTGGGTGGCGCTCAACTGTGTGGTCGACTACGACGTCGTCTCCACCGACGTCGCCCTCATGATCTCGCCGCTGTTCCACGTCGCCTCGCTCGGGATGGGCGCCCTGCCCGTCATCCTCAAGGGCGCCACGATGGTCATCGCGAGGGGCTTCGAGCCGGGCCGCGCGCTCGCCCAGATCGAGCGGCACGGGGTCACCATGCTCAGCGGTGTGCCGACCACCTACCAGCTGCTGGCCGACCACCCCGCCTGGGCGTCGACCGACCTGTCGACGTTGACGAAGCTCACCTGCGGAGGGTCGGCGGTGCCGGCCCGCATCCTCAACGCGTACGAGGCGCGGGGCCTGTCGTTCTCCCAGGGTTACGGAATGACCGAGGCCGCGCCGGGCGCCACCGCGCTGCCGCCCACGATGACCCGCGTCAAGCAGGGCAGTGTCGGTCTGCCGCACTTCTTCACCGACGTGCGGATCACCGATGCGGCCGGTGCGGTGCTGCCCGCCGGCGCTGTCGGTGAGATCGAGGTGGCCGGTCCCAACGTCTTCCCCGGCTACCACGGGCTGCCGGAGGCGACCGCCGAGGCGTTCACTGCCGACGGGTGGTTCCGCTCCGGCGACCTCGGCCACCTGGACGCCGACGGTTACCTCTACATCTCCGGCCGCCTCAAGGACATGATCATTTCGGGGGGCGAGAACATCTACCCGCTCGAACTCGAGCAACTGCTCACCGAGGTCGACGGGGTGACCTCGGCTGCGGTCATCGGCGTACCGGACGAGCGTTGGGGGGAGGTGCCGTGGGCGATCGTGACCGTCCGGGACGGGGCGTCCGTGGACACCGCCACGGTACGGGCCCGCCTGGACGGCAGGATCGCGCGCTACAAGCTCCCGAAGAACGTCATCATCGTGGACGAGCTGCCGCGGACGGCGTCGGGGAAGGTGCGGAAGGCCGATCTGCGGACCCGATTCGGCGCCTAGTCGCGGGCCGGGCCGCGACGAGTTCGGCGAACTCCGCAGCGGACGCCTCGGCCAGCTTGTCGTGCACCCGGCGGTAGGTCCGCACCGATCTCGCGGCGGGCCATTCCGCGTCCATGAACTCGGCCGGCAGCCTCGGGTCGGCGCGCAGCAGCGCGAGCCAGTCCGCCACGAGCATGGTTCGTACGGTGAGGGCGCTCGGCGCCATCGCCAGCGACGGGTCGTCCCACACCTCGATGAAGGCGAGGTGCGCACGTCGGATCGCCTCGATGTCCCAGGCCGCGCGCACGCTCTCGCCGATCGGGAAGCCGGCGAGTTCACGGGCGTGGAAGGCGACCACCGTGTTGGGCGCGAGGTCCTGCCGCAGCCGCTCCAACGACCCGGCGAGGTCGACCTCGCCGGGCGCGAGCCAGAGCCCGTCCCGCAGCGGCGCGAAGCCCTCCCAGGTGAGGGTGGAACGCAGCCGGTGCCGCAGCATCCGCTGGCCCTCCGGGATCGAGAAGGTGACCAGGGTCCACCCGCTGCCCTGTGGGTCGAACGGCCGCGGGCCGCGAACGCGGTCCGTCGCCTCGCGCAACACCGCGGCCCCGTGCTCGGTCAGTGAGAACAGCGTCTCCCGGCCGCTCCGGCTGCGGGCGAGGATGCCGCTGTGCACGAGACGGTCGAGGGTCGCGCGGGTGGCCGGCGCGGCGACGTCCGCGCCTTCCAGCACGTTGATCAGAGCGCTGGCCCGGATGGGTCCGGTGGCGGCGTCGACGACGTGCTCGCCGAAGAAGGCGAGCAACAACTGCTTCGGCTGACGACTACCCACAGCCCTTCCCTTCGGCGAACTCGTTGGCCTGGCCGCCGATCACCGCGCGGACCGCGGGGCCACAGCCTGCCCGCGCTTGGCCCGCTGGATCTGCTCGTAGACGTGCGTCCGCAGTTCCGCGAAACGGGGCAGAGCGCGGGTCGTGATCTGATCGCGCTCCGGCGGCAGGTCGATCGCGAGGTCCTCCTGGACCCAGGTCGGCGACGTGGACAATACTAGAACCCGCTGACCGAGATACACCGACTCGTCGATGTCGTGGGTGACGAAGACAACCGAGATGGTGCGGCTGGCGTGCAGCTCACGCACCAGGTCCTCCAGGTCGGCCCGGGTCTGCGCGTCAACGGCCGCGAACGGCTCGTCCATGATCAGGACATCGGGCTGGTAGGCGATCGCCCGCGCGATCGCCACCCGCTGTTGCATCCCCCCGGAGAGCTGCCACGGGTGGCTTCGCGCGGCGTGCGCGAGGCCCACCGCCTCAAGAGCGTCGACGACCAGCTTGTTCCGGGCCGCGCGGGTGAGCTTCTTGTGCCGCAGTGGCAGCTCGACGTTTCCGCGCACCGTCAGCCAGGGGTAGAGGCTGCGACCGTACTCCTGGAAGACGACGGCCATGGCCGGGCTGGGCCCGGTCACCGGCGAGCCGTCCATCTCGACCACGCCGCTGGTGGGCCGCAGCAGGCCGGCGAGGCACTTCAGCAGGGTGGTCTTGCCACATCCGGACGGCCCGACGATGCAGACGAGCTCACCGGCGTCCATCGTGAAGCTGATGTCCCCGATCGCCTCGACGGTGCCCGTCGCCGACTCGTAGACCTTCCGCAGGTGCTCCACCCGCAGCAGGGTGCTCCGATCAGGCACGGTTGACCTCCCTGATTCCGTGGTACCAGCGCAGAACACGCCGTTCGACGAGACCGAAAGCTACGGCGAGGAAGACGCCGACGAGACCGAGGAGGAGGATGCCACTCCACATCTCGGCGATCAGGTAGTTGCGCTGGAAGTAGGCGATCCGGTAGCCGAGGCCGGAGGAGGAGGCGAACATCTCGGAGATGACCATCAGGATCAGCGCGACCGAGAGGGCCTGCCGAACCCCAGCCATGATCCGTGGGCTGGCGGCCGGGAGAACGAGGAACCAGAGCCGCTCCCACCAAGTGACCTGGAACGATTCCGCGGTCTCCGTCATGACGCTGTCCGTCCCCCGGACACCCTCGATCGTGTTCAGCAGGATCGGCCAGACCGCGCCGGAGGCGATCACGACCACCTTCATGGTGTCGGTGATCCCGAGCAGGAGCATCACCACCGGGATCAGCACCGGTGGCGGGATGGCCCGGAGGAACTCCAACAGCGGTTCGAGGAGTTCGCGCAACCAGCGGGTCAGCCCGATGACGGTGCCGGCGGCGATGCCGAGCACAATGGACGCGACGACACCGAGGCCGAGGCGGGCGAGGCTGGGCAGTACGTCCTCGACGAACGCCGGGCCGACCCAGGTCTCCCGGAAGGCTTCGGCGATCGTCAACGGGTCGGGGAAGAACCGACTCGTCGTCCTCGTCGCCACCAGACCCCAGAGCACCAGCAGCAGCGTCGGCAGCCCCAGCGGGTAGAGCAGACTCGTCGCGATCCGGGATCCGACCGTCCGGCTGCGTGCCGTGGTGGCGATCCGCCCGGTGTACGCGGTCACAACGGCTCCTCTCCTCGTACCGACTGGTGCCACGACAGCACCTGACGCTCGATGAACCGGAAGACGATGTTCACCATGAGTCCGAGCAGGCCGGTGACCACTACCAGCGCGTACAGGCCGGCGGCGTCTCCGGCGGACCGGGACAGCTCGATCATGCGCCCGAGGCCGGGGTTACCGATCACCATCTCCGCGGTGATGGCGAGGATGAGCGCCACCGCGGCGGCGAGGCGCAGGCCCGTCATGAGGTACGGCAGGGTGGTCGGCAGGACGAGGTGCGACAACTGCTCCCGCCGGGTCAGACCGAAACTGCGGGCGGTGTCGCGAGCCACCGCGTCGACGTCGGCGACGCCGTAGATCACCTGCACGAACACCTGCCAGAACGACGCGTAGATGATGATGACGAGGGCGGCCTGCCGCTGGATGCCGAACATCAGCACGGCGAGCGGGATGAGGGCGACCGACGGGATCGGTCGCAGGAACTCGACCATCGTGTGGGTCGCGCGCCGCAGGAACGGCACCAACCCGACGACCGTGCCGAGGACGAGGGCGGCGACCGTCGCCACCGTCAGGCCGATCGCCCAGGACGTCATGGTGCTGCCCAGCCGCCGCCAGAACGCGAGGTCGACGAGCTGCTCGAACAGCCGCGCCAGCACGTCCGTCACGTACGGCAGGTACAGCGGGTTGATCAGGCCCAGCATCGGGATCAGCTGCCAGACGACGAGGAACCCGGTCAGGCCGACGACGCCCAGCAGCGCCTTGCGTAACGCGCGCAGGCGTCGGGTGGGGAACACGCGCATGTCACTCCCGTCGTCAGGCGGGCGGCGAGGCCCTCCCCGGTCCGAGGGTCGGGGAGGGCGGGATCGCGCCGGCTACTGCTGCTGGATGAGACGGTCGAAGTTGGGTTGCTTGTCGAGAACCTTGTACTTCTGCGCGAGTTCGGCGAGCGTCTGCAGGCTCGACCGGTCGACCTCCCAACCGAAGGCCGGCAGCCGCACCGACTCGGCCACCGGCGGGGGCAGCTGCAGGTTGTCCTTGATGGCCTGCCGCAGCGCCGCTTCGTTGGCGGGGTCCTTGGCCCACTCCAGCGTCTTCTTCATCGCCGCGGTGAAATCCTCGACCAGCTTGGCGTCCTTCTCGGTGCGTTCCTTTGTGGTGATGGTGGTGAGCGTGGTCAGGCCGGGCACCACCGCCTGGTAGGGCGCGACGACGAAGGTGTCGCCGCGGGCCTTCAGCTGGGTGACGAAGGGCTCCGGCACCCAGGCGGCGTCGATGTTGCCGGATTCGAGCTGGGCCGGGGCGTCCGGGAAGGCGACCTCGACGAACTTGATCTTCGTCGGGTCGCCGCCGTCCTTCTCGACCGCCGCCATGATCGTCACGTCGCCGGCCGCGCCCAGGCTGTTGACCGAGACCCGCTTGCCAGCGAGGTCGGCCGGCCGCTTGATGCCGGACTTCGCGGAGGCGACCACGGCGTTGATGTCGTCGCCGTCGGCGTACGAGGAGGCGTAGTTGCCGATGATGACGACGCCGAGATCCCGCAGGTCGGCCCGGAACGGGCCGAAGGGCTGGCCGATCGCGAAGTCGATGTCGCCGTTCAGGAGCGCCGGAATGGCCTGCGCGCCGCCCTGGGCGGGCAGCACCTCGACCTGGAGCCCGCGCTCGGTGAAGATGCCCGCCTTGACGCCGCCCCAGAGCGCGGCGGTCTCGGTGATGGGCAGCGCCGCGACGCGGACCTTGCGCAGGCCCCCCGAGGTCTGGTCGGACGGGTTGGACGCGTCGGAGTCGGTACATCCGGTGAGGGCGATCGCGGTAGCGGCGATCAGCCCGAGAGCCATGACCTTCTTCATTGACGAGGCCCTTCCTGGGCGGGGGTGGTGGGTGCGTCGGAAGTCGGCGGATGCCTCGGATCTGCAGGTGAACTACCGCTGCGTGGGGGCGCACGCCGCTGTGTTGGCCATGGTCAGTCACCCCGGCATTGAAAGTCAATAATTTCTGACGCCCGTCATGAATAAGTTGAACAACGCTCTGCTGTGGAGGCGACGCGGTCAGACGTCCGGCAGGCCCACGTAGTTCTCGGACAGGCTCCTGGCGTACGCCTCGGAGGTGGCGACGTACCTCAGCGTGGCGGTCTGCAGCTTCGTCTCGTACGGGTCGTCGCGCTCCAGCCGGTGCAGCATCGAGGTCATCCACCAGGAGAAGTGCTGGGCCCGCCAGACCCGGCGTAGCGCTGTGGCCGAGTAGGCGTCCAGCAGATCGGTGCGGCCCTCGCCGTACCACGCGGCGAACGCGTCCCCGAGCAGCGCGACGTCGGCGAGGGCGAGGTTCATGCCCTTCGCGCCGGTGGGTGGGACGATGTGCACGGCGTCCCCGGCCAGGAACAACCGCTCCCAGCGCATCGGCTCGACCACGAAGCTGCGCATTGGAGTGATGGACTTCTCCAGGATCGGCCCCTCGTTGAGCGACCATCCCGGCACCGTCTCCAACCGGGCCCGCAGCTCCGTCCAGATCCGCTCGTCCGGCCACGCTGCGATGTCCTCGTCCGGCGCGACCTGTAGATACAGCCGGGAGATCTCGGGGGAGCGCATGCTGTAGAGGGCGAAACCCCGTTCGTGGTTGGCGTAGATGAGTTCGTCCACCGCCGGCGGCGCGGCGGCGAGGACGCCCAACCAGGCAAAGGGGTACGCCCGCTCATAGGTGGTCAGCACCCCCTCGGGCACCGCAGCGCGGCTCACCCCGTGGAACCCGTCGCAGCCGGCCACGAAATCGCAGTGCAGCTCCTCGTCCCGCCCGTCCCGTCGAAAGTGGACGACCGGCGAGTCCGAGTCGAGACCGTCCAGGCGTACCGCGTCGGCCTCGAAGAGGATCGAGCCACCGGCCGCGAGTCGGGCGGCGATCAGGTCCTTGACCACCTCCTGCTGCCCGTAGACGGTGATCGCCCGCCCGGTCAGATCCGCCATCGGCACCCGGTGTGACTCCCCGGCGAAGCGCAGCTCAATGCCCTCGTGGCGCAGCCCCTCCCGTCGCAGCCGTTCACCGACGCCGCTGCGGCAGAGCAGGTCGACCGAGCCCTGTTCGAGGACCCCTGCCCGGAGCCGGTGCTCGACGTGGTCGCGGCTGCGGCTCTCCAGCACCACGGACTCGATCCCGCGCAGGTGCAGCAGGTGCGACAGCATGAGCCCGGCCGGCCCGGCGCCGACGATGCCGACCTGGGTACGCATTCCCGGCATGCTCCTCTCCTCCCGCTGTCAGAACGGGTACCGCGGAATGGCGCCCTGCACGGTGAGCCACTGGGTCTCGGTGAACGCCTCGACGTTCGCCGCGGGCCCACCGAACCGGGATCCGGTGCCGGACGCCCCCACCCCACCGAACGGCGCCACCGCCTCGTCGCTCACTGTCTGATCGTTGATGTGCACGATCCCGCTGGGGATCCGGTCGGCGAGGGCCATCGCCCTCATCACGTCACGGCTGAGGATCCCCAGCGACAGGCCGTACTCGGTCTGCCGGGCCAACTGCACGGCCTCGTCCTGGTCGGCGAAGGTGATCACCGGCGCAACCGGGCCGAAGACCTCCTGGGCGTACGCCGGGGTCGCGGGGGTGACGTCGGTGAGCACCGTCGGCCGATAGAACAGCCCCTCGTACGTGCCCCCGGCCGCCAGTCGGGCGCCCGCGTCGACGCTCGCCGTGACCAGCGCGTGGACCTTGTCGCGCTGACGCTCGTCGATGATCGGCCCGAGCGCCACCTGCTCCTTCGCCGGGTCGCCGACCGGCAGGTGGTTCGCCTTCTCCGCCAGACGCTCGACGTACCGCTCGGACAGACTCTCGTGCACCAGGTGCCGGCCGGTGGTCATGCAGATCTGGCCCTGGTGCAGGAACGACCCCCAGGCGCCGGCGGAGACCGCGAGGTCCAGATCGGCGTCGTCGAGCACGATCAGCGCCGAGTTGCCGCCGAGTTCGAGATGTGCGCGTTTGAGGTGGCGTGCCGCCGCCTCGCCGACCTTGCGGCCGGCGGCGGTCGACCCGGTGAAGCTGATCACCCGTACGTTTGGGTCGGCCACCAGCGCCTCCCCGACCTCGACCCCGCCGGGAAGGACGTGCAGCAGCCCGTCGGGCAGGCCGGCCTCCTCGAAGACCCGGGCGATCGAGACACCGCCGCAGACCGCGGTGCGCGGATCGGGCTTGAGCACCACGGCGTTGCCCAGGGCCAGCGCCGGGGCGACGGAACGGGTGGCCAGGATGAGCGGGAAGTTGAACGGGGCGATGACCCCGACGACGCCGACGGGCAACCGGCGAGCCAGGCTGAGCCGCGGTTGCGCGCTCGGGATGATCTCGCCGAGCGGGTGCGAGGCCAGCGCCGCCGCCTCGTAGCACTCCTGCGCCGCGGTGTCGGTCTCGACGCCGGCCTTGGGTGGGATGGACCCGGACTCCCGCACGATCCAGTCGCCGATCTCGGCGGCGTGCCGCTCGAACAGCTGCCCGGCCCGGCGCAGCACAGCGGCCCGTTCGGCGTAGCCGGTGGCGGCCCAGGCGCGCTGGGCGGCGGCGGCGCGAGCGCAGGCGCGCGTCACGTCCTCGGCGTTCGCCAGGCCGACCTGGCCGATCTCCTCGCCGGTGGCGGGGGATCGCACGGGTGCCGTGCCGCCGGCCGGTTCCACCCAGCCGTCGCTGTGCAGGGTGCCCTGCCAGGTCGTGACGTCCAGCAGTGTCATGGCGGTCCTCCTCGGAGCGTGGGGCCGGTGGGCTGGGCCCGGGGTGACCGGGCGGACTTCCGCTCACGAAGGGCCCGGGGTGTTCGCTTACCGAACGGCCGTTCTCTCCATGAACGTTGGCACGTGGTCCGGCTCGCGTCAACGCATCGCCGGGCGTGATTGCCGGGCACTGTGGACGGCGGTCCCGCCTGTCGTTGACGGATGTCGTTCCCCGTCGTACGTTCGAGATGAGTACGGCAGTCCGCATAGCGAACGGCTGGCGGCAGCACGGTTCGGGCAGGAGGCGGGGAGGCCCATGGCGAAGCTCGTCTCGCTGACCGACGGCGTGGCGCACCTGGTTCGCGACGGCGACGTGGTGGCCCTGGAAGGGTTCACGCACCTCATTCCGTTCGCCGCCGGCCACGAGATCATCCGCCAGGGACGGCAGGATCTGACCCTCGTGCGGATGACCCCCGACGTCATCTACGACCAGCTCATCGGGGCGGGCTGCGCCCGTCGCCTGGTCTTCTCCTGGGGTGGCAACCCGGGCGTCGGGTCGCTGCACCGCTTCCGGGACGCCGTGCAGCACGCCTGGCCACGCCCACTCGACCTGGAGGAGCACAGTCACGCGGGCATGGCCAACCGGTACGTCGCCGGGGCGTCCGGGCTGCCGTTCGCCGTCCTGCGCGGCTACACCGGCACCGACCTGCCTCAGCACACCACCAACATCCGGCCCATCACCTGCCCGTTCACCGGCGAGACGCTGACCGCCGTCCCCGCCCTGCGTCCGGACGTGACTGTGGTGCACGCCCAGCGCGCCGACCGCAACGGCAACGTGCAGATGTGGGGCATCACCGGCGTGCAGAAGGAGGCGGTGCTCGCCGCCCACCGGTCACTGGTCACCGTCGAGGAGATCGTGGACGAGTTGGAACCCGTACCCGGGCAGGTGATCCTGCCCGGCTGGGCGGTCACCGCGGTGGCCGAGGTGCCCGGAGGCGCGCACCCCTCCTACGCCCACGGCTACTCGGTGCGGGACAACGACTTCTACCGGGACTGGGACGCCGTCAGCCGGCACCGCGACACCTTCCGGGCCTGGCTGGACGAGCACGTGCACAAGGCAGGTGCGGCGGCATGAGTCAGCGCAGCGAGCGGGGGGACGCGATGGCGGACTGGACCGCGGACGAGATGATGACCGTCGCCGCCGCACGGCAACTACGCGACGGCGCCGCCTGCTTCGTCGGGATCGGGCTGCCCAGCACCGCGGCGAACCTCGCCCGGGCGACCCACGCCCCGAACCTGGTGCTCATCTACGAATCCGGGTGCCTCGGCGCGAAGCCGGACCGGCTTCCGCTCTCCATCGGAGACGGGATCCTCGCCGACACCGCTGACGCGGTCGTCTCGGTGCCCGAGGTGTTCAACTACTGGCTCCAGCCCGGCCGGATCGACGTGGGCTTCCTCGGCGCCGCGCAGCTCGACCGCTACGGCAACATCAACACCACTGTCGTCGGCGGCGACTACGACGCCCCGACGGTCCGGCTACCCGGCGCCGGTGGCGCCCCGGAGATCGCCGCCTCCTGCGGCGAGGTCGTGGTGATCGTCCGACAGGACCTCCGGACGTTCACCGAACGGGTCGACTTCGTCACCTCGGTCGGGTACGGGACGGGCCCGGGCGACCGGGAGCGACTCGGTCTGCGGGGCGGAGGCCCCCGAGTGGTGATCACCGACCTCGGCGTCCTCGCACCCGACCCGGTCACCTGCGAACTCACACTGACCCACCTGCACCCCGGCGTGACCCGGGAGCAGGCGCGGGCGGCCACCGGCTGGGACCTCGCCGTCGCCGAGGGACTGGCCACCGGTGCGCCGCCGACGGCACGCGAACTCGCGGTGCTGCGGGCGCTGGAGGCGACGAAGTCCGACGGGAGACGACAATGACCACTCAGGACACCGAGGCAGACAGTGGTCTGGTGCTACCGCGGTACCGGCGCGACGATGTCGACGCCCACCCACCCCTGCTCAGCCCCGGCTACAAGTCGACAGTGGCGCGGGCGCCGAGACACCCACTGGTCTACCTGCCGCAGCGGCTGACCGAGATCACCGGGCCGTTGCTGGGGGAGGGGCGGCTCGGTGCGCTCGACCACGACCTGACCCGCCAGCACGACGGCGAGCCGCAGGGACAGCGGATCATCGTGCACGGGCGGGTCCGCGACGGTGACGGCCGACCGGTACCCCACACGCTTGTCGAGATCTGGCAGGCCAACGCCGCCGGTCGGTACCGCGACGCACGGGACACCTGGCCGGCGCCACTCGACCCCCACTTCGAGGGGGTGGGCCGGGCGCTCACCGACGACCAGGGGCGCTACCGGTTCATCACCGTGCAACCCGGCGCCTACCCCTGGCGTAACCACGACAACGCCTGGCGGCCGGCGCACATCCACTTCTCCCTCTTCGGTCGCGCGTTCACCCAGCGGCTGGTGACGCAGATGTACTTCCCGGGCGACCCGCTCTTCTTCCAGGACCCGATCTTCAACTCGGTCCGCGACCCGAAGGCCCGGGAACGGATGATCGCCCGGTACGACCACGCCAGCACCGCACCGGAGTGGGCGCTGGCGTACGAATTCGACATCGTGCTGCGCGGCCGGGAGAGCACTCCTTTCGAGGACGAGGATGACGATGAGTGAGCAGTTGGGCGTCATGCCCGCGCAGACCGTCGGGCCGTACCTGCACATCGGTCTGCACTGGCCCGACGGCCCGTACGTGGTGCCCGAGGGCACGCCGGGCGCGTTCTGGATCAGCGGTCGGATCGTCGACGGCACCGGGACGCCTGTGGTCGACGCGATGGTGGAGAGCTGGCAGGCCGACCCGGAGGGCCGGTTCGACCATCCGGACGACCCTCGGGGAGCCCGGCCGTCCGCGCTCGCGGGTTTTCGCGGATTCGGGCGGAGCGAGACCGACGGGCTGGGGTGGTACCGGCTGCTGACCGTCAAGCCGGGTGCGCTGCCCGAGCCGGACGGCGGCACCGAAGCACCCCACCTGACCCTGTCGGTCTTCGGGCGTGGGCTGCTGCACCGCCTCGTCACCCGGCTCTACTTCCCCGACGAGTCGACGGCGAACGCCGCCGACCCCGTGCTGCGCAGCGTCGACGCCGACCGCCGTGACACCCTGCTGGCCAGTCCCGCCCCGGACGGGTTCCGGTTCGACATCCACCTTCAGGGCGACCGTGAGACCGTCTTCTTCGCTCTCTGACGGTCTGCTCGGCGGCCTCTCCGGCGCCCCGGACGTCGACGCGGAACTCAGCGACCCGGCAGTGCTCCAGGCGATGCTCGACGTGGAGGCCGCGCTCGCCCGGGCCGCAGCGGACGCCGGCATCGTGCCCGTACCGGCGGCCGAGGCGATCGCCGAGCAGTGCCGCGCCGAGCGGTACGACCCGGCGGCGCTCGGCCGGGCCGCCGACGCCACCGGCAACCCGGTCGTCCCGCTCGTGGGCGAGCTGACCGCGGCCGTGCCGGAGCACGCCCGGGCCTGGGTGCATTCCGGAGCGACCAGCCAGGATGTGCTGGACACCGCGCTGGTCCTGGTGGCGGTGCGGGCGCTCGGGCCGCTGCTGGCTCAGCTCGACGTGGCAGTGGACGCCGCCGCCCGGCTGGCCGACGCGCACCGGGACACCGTGATGGTCGCCCGGACACTCGGGCAGCAGGCGGCACCCAGCACGTTCGGACTCAAGGCCGCGGGCTGGTTGACCGGTCTGGTCCAGGCGCGGGACCGACTGCGTCAGGCCCGCGCCGCACAGCCCGCGCAACTCGGTGGCGCGGTCGGCACCCTGGCCGCGTTCGGCCCGGCCGGTGCCGAGGTCACCGAGCGGTTCGCGGCGCACCTGGGCCTCCCGCCGAGCCCGCTGCCCTGGCACACCCGCCGTCAACCCTGGCTCGATCTGGCCGCCGCCCTCGGTGGGCTCCTGGTGGCCGCCGGCAAGATCGCGCTCGACGTCGGGTTGCTCGCCCAGAACGAGGTGGGTGAGGTCGCCGAGGGCGGCACCGGACGAGGTGGCTCCTCGGCCATGCCGCACAAGCGCAACCCGGTGGACTCGATCCTCGTCACGGCCGCGGCGCGACGCGGTCCGGGTCTCGTCGCCACCCTGTTCGCCACGGCGGTGCAGGAGCACGAGCGGGCCGCGGGCGGCTGGCACGCCGAGTGGGAGCCGCTGCTCGATCTGCTGCACGTGACCGGTGGCGCCACCGCCCGGTGCGCCCGGATGCTGACCGGGCTCCAGGTCCGCCCGGAGCGGATGCGGGAGAACCTCGACGCGACCGACGGCCTCCTGCTCGCCGAGGCGGTTGCAGCGCGCCTGGCACCCGCAGTCGGCCGCCGCGTCGCCCACGACCTGGTGACCCGCGCCGCCGCCGAACCCTCGTTCCGCGCCGCGCTGCTCGCCGACCCCGAGGTCCGCGCCCACCTGTCCGACACGGAGCTGGCCGAGGCGCTCGACCCGTACCGCTGGCTCGGCTCGGCCGGCCGGTTCGTCGACAGTGCCCTGGCCGCCGTCCGGGGAGCGGGCGGATGACCACCCGGTTGCACCTCACCGTCGACGGCCCGGCCGCCGCGCCGGTGCTGCTGCTGGGCAGCTCCCTCGGCACCGCCGCCGCCATGTGGGAACCGCAGGTGCCGGCGCTCGCCCAACGGTTCCGGGTCATCCGGTACGACCACCTGGGCCACGGCCGCTCGGCGGTGCCGCCCGGACCGTACACGCTGGACCTGCTGGGCCGGGAACTGCTGCGGACGCTTGACGACCTCGACGTGCCGTGGGTCCACTACGCGGGGTTGTCCCTCGGAGGCATGGTGGGCATGTGGCTCGCCACGTACGCGCCCGATCGGGTGCGGCGGCTGGCGCTGCTCTGCACGTCGGCGTCGCTCGGCCCACCCGAGCAGTGGCGGGAACGAGCCGCGACGGTACGGGTCGGCGGTCTGCCGGCGATCGCCGACGCGGTGGTGGCCCGCTGGTTCACCCCGACCTTCGCCGCCGCCCGGCCGGAGGTGGTCGCCACCCATCGCGCCCTGCTGACCGCGACGTCGCCGGCCGGATACGCCGCCTGCTGCGAGGCGATAGCCGCGATGGATCTCCGACCCGACCTCGGCCGGGTCGCCGCGCCGACGCTTGTCATCGCCGGAGCGGACGACCCGGCCACCCCGGTGGAGCACGCCCGCGAGATCGTCGGTCGCATCCCGGGGGCCCGGCTGGCCGTGGTCGACGCGGCGGCGCACCTGGCCAACGTCGAGCAACCCGAGCAGGTGTGCCGACTCCTGTTGGAACACTTCCACGAGGGACGTGGTGACGGATGAACGACCGCGAGCGGCACGAGGCCGGCATGACGGTACGTCGACAGGTGCTGGGTGACGCGCACGTGGACCGGGCGATCGCCGGCACTGACGAGTTCACCGCCGACTTCCAGGACTTCATCACCCGCTACGCCTGGGGGGAGGTGTGGAGCCGGCCGGGCCTCGACCGGCGGACCCGTAGCTGCGTCACCCTCGCCGTGCTCGCCACCCTGCACCACGACGAGGAGCTGGCGATGCATGTCCGGGCCGCGCTGCGCAACGGGCTCAGCCCCGAGGAGGTGGCGGAGGTCCTGCTCCAGGTCGGCGTCTACGCTGGTGTACCGGCGGCGAACCGGGCGTTCAAGGTGGCCCGGGAGACCCTGCGGCAGGAGGCCGGGTGAGCGTGAGCGAGGAGGCGACGAGGTCGCCGGAGTTCGTTCAGTCGCTGGAGCGCGGCCTCGCGGTGATCCGGGCGTTCGACGGCGAACATCCGCAGCTCACGCTCAGCGAGGTGGCCAGACGGACCGGGCTGACCCGGGCCGCGGCACGCCGGTTCCTGCTCACCCTGGTCGAGCTGGGCTACGTGCACACCGACGGCCGGCTCTTCTCGCTGCGGGCCCGGATCCTCGAACTCGGCTACGCGTACCTGTCCAGCCTCAGCCTGCCCGAGGTCGCGCAACGGCACATGGAGGCGCTGGTCGCGCAGGTGCGTGAGTCCTGCTCGGTGTCGGTGCTCGACGGCGACGAGGTGGTCTACGTCGCCCGCGTGCCCACCAAGCGGATCATGACGGTGGGGATCAGCGTCGGCACCCGGTTCCCCGCGTACGCCACCTCGATGGGCCGGGTGCTGATCGCCGCGCAACCGGTCGAGTGGCTGGACGACTACCTCGCCGCCGCGCAGCTGCGGCCGCTGACCCGGCGCACCGTCACCGACCCGGTCAAGCTGCGCGCCGTCCTGACGAAGATCGCCGCCCAGGGGTACGCCATCGTGGACCAGGAGTTGGAGGAGGGGCTGCGTTCGGTGGCCGCGCCGATCCACGGCGAGAACGGGTCGGTGATCGCCGCGGTGAACGTCTCCGCGCACGCCAGCCGGGGGTCCTTCGAGATGATCCGTCGAGAGCTGCTCCCGCCGCTGCTGGCCGCCGCGAAGCGGATCGAGGAGGACATCCGGGGCGGCCTGAGCCGGACACCGACGGCCGACGCGCGCGGGCTCAGCTCAGCTTGAGGGCCGGCGCGGTGACGACCCGGGCCGGACGGCGCAGGTACCACTCGGCCACCGCAAGGTTGATCACCCAACCGGCGACCACCAGGCCGGCCCGCAGGTTCCCGTCGGGCTGTTCGCCGGTCGCGAGCAGGTACGGCGCGTGGGTGAACGCCTGGGTGCCGGCACCGAGGCCGATCGCGTAGCCACGCACCATCCACCTGCGGTGCCGGGCGATGTCCCGGCGGAGCACGGCGGCGAGACCGACCAGGATCGAGCTCGCCATGGCCGAGCCGAATATGAGCCGCATACCGGCGAGCACGTCGTTGTCATGGGCCGGCAGATCGTACGCGACGGCCATCCACAGCCCGGTGAACGCGACAGTCAGCCCACAGGGGACGAGCACCCGTCCGGCCCGGCGGTGCCAGCCGTGCCGGCGCAGACGGGGTACGAACTGGAACGCGCCGAGGATCGTGTACACCACTGCGCCGACGATGTGCAGCACCACCGGCAGCGGATCGGCGACGAAGCGCGCGTTCGCCGGGGTGACCTCCGGTCCGCTGCCCAGCTCGGTGAGCCGCCCCGCGCCGGCGAGCATCGGTATCAGGCCCAGCAGGATCAACGCGACCGGTAGCCGCCACTCGCGCATCGTCATGCCGTCGATGGTGGACGCCGCACCCGCCCCCGCTCATCGGCAGATGGGCCGCGACCAGGTCGGCCCATGGTCGGACGCCGTCGTCGTACTTCCGCCGGTCAGAAGCGCCTCCGGCCGCGGTTGGTCTCGTACGCCCACATCGCCACCTCGACCCGGTTACGCACACCCAGCTTGGTCATCAGGCTGGTGACGTGCGACTTGACGGTGCTCAACGTGATGTACAGCTCGTCGGCGATCTCCTGGTTGGTGCGTCCCCGCGCGACGGCGACCAGGACCTGTTCCTCCCGGTCGGTGAGCGCCTCGATGGGCTGCTGGCGCGGCGCGGCCGGATCCGCGTCGGCGAACGCCTTCAGCAGCCGCGTGGTGACGCTCGGCGCGATCAGCGCATCCCCGTTGGCGGCGGCGTGCACGGCCTGGCTGAGCAGGTCGGGACCTGCCTCCTTGAGCAGGAAGCCGCGGGCGCCGGCCCGCAGCGCCGCGTACACGTACTCGTCGAGGTCGAAGGTCGTGATGACGACCACCGCGAGCGGCTCTGGGACCGTCGGCCCGGCGAGCGCCCGGGTCGCCTCGATGCCGTCCATGCCCGGCATCCGGATGTCGAACAGACACACGTCGGGGCGGAGCCGACGGGCGAGCTCGACGGCCTGCCGGCCGTCGCCGGCCCCACCGACGACCTCGATGCCGGGTTGGGTGTTCAGGATGATGGTGAGGCCGGTGCGGACGATCTCCTGGTCGTCCGCCACCAGCACGCGAACCGTCACGCGCCGACCCCCTCGCGCGGAAGCACGGCCGTGACGGTCCACCCACGGTCGGGGTTGGGGCCGGCCTCGCAGGTGCCGCCGAGCAGGTCGGCGCGCTCCATCATGCCCACCAGGCCGAAGCCGGGCGAGCCGGTCGGGCGGGCGGCACCGGCCTCGCCGTCGTCGCTGACCCGCAGCCGCACTGACGTGTCGTCGGCCGCGACGCTGACCTCGATGCGGGTGGCGTGGCGCGCGTGGCGACGGGCGTTGGTGACCGACTCCTGGGCCAGCCGGTACAGCGCGGAGCCGACCGTGGGTGGCAGGTCGCCGAGGTCGCCGCGCAGATCCACGTCGACGGTCGGCCCGGTGCGGAACTGGCCGGCGAGCCGTTCGATGTCGGCGACCTGCGGGTTGGGCCCCAGGTCGGCGGGCTGATCGCGGCGCAGGACGCGGACCATGGCGCGCATCTCGGCAAGCGCACGGGACGCCTCGGCCTCGATGGTGTGCAGCGCCTCGACTGCGGCACCCGGCTGGCTCGCCGAGGCGGCGATGCCGGCCTGGGCGCGGATCGCCATCGCGGACACGTGGTGGGCCACCGTGTCGTGCAGGTCCCGGGCGAGCCGTTCCCGCTCCAACAGCTTCACCTGATCGAGCTCGCGCAGTCGGGCGGCGGCGCGGAAGCGGATCGCGGCACCCAGCGTGGCGGCGGCGAACATCACCGCGAAGCCGGCGACCAGTTCGCCGCCGTCGATCGAGCCGACCAGGCCGGCGGCGATCACCTTGGCCACCACGAAGAACGCACCGAGCACGGCGTCCCGGCCGGAGCCCCAGCGGAACAGCGCGTAGGTCAGCAGGACCAGGAAGCTCGCCGTGAACAGCTGGCAGGGATCACCGGGCAGCACGTACGGGGCGACCGTCGTGCAGCCGAACGCGATCACCACCATCGGCAGCGGCCTGGTCCGCCGCCACAGGATCGTGGGCAGCAGCGCGAGCGCGACGACGACGCAGCCCACCCGCCACGGCAGATCGGGCCGGAGGATTCCTTCCACCACGATCGCCGGAGCGAGGACCACGATCAACGCCCAGTCGCGCCAGACCCGGGTCGGGGTGGGGGAGACACGCGGCTCGGCCAACACCGCGTGCAGGCGAGAGTGCATGGGTTTCATCGTACGAAGGGTGGTGCGACTCCAGATCGTCCCAAAGTACGACCGGGTGGGCGCGGTTGTTGGTCGACGGTTCGATTACGGGAGCTGGAGTTTGGCGCGGACGGCCGCGGCATCCGGGTGGTCGAGGGCCGTGAGGATGTCCAGTGCCCGCTGCCAGTCGGCCCCGCCGGAGGTGGGGCCGCCGAGCGCGTGTCGGGTGTCGCCGAGCCGGCTGAGGGTGTCCGTACCGCTGCTGCGGTAGGCCCGGGCTACGCCAGCAGCCCTGCCGCCGCCGAGACGCCACGCAACCGGAGGGTGTCGAGTGCCGTCGCGACATCGTCGAGGAAATCGTCCTGCAGGACGGCGGGCAGGGGAGCGACGCCCTGCGACCCATACACGCGCTCGACGAGAGCCCGTGGCTCGCGACAGGCATCGAGCGCTTCGTCGATGCGGGCCGCGTTGGGGTCGTCGAGGACCGTGCCGGGCTGCTCGGCGTAGTGCAGCCACGTCGCCAGCGTGAGCGCCGAGACACGGGCGTCGGCCCCGCCGGCCACGAGATCGCTCGCGGTGGAGCCGACGCGGGTCGGCAGCTTGAGGGAGCCGTCGGCGGCCACCTTGCCGAGCCGGTACGCGATACCGTCGTTGGCGAACCGGCTGACGACGTCGTCGCGGTACGTGGCGAGATCCAGCCCCTCCGGCAGCTCACACAGCGACCGGCCCGCCTCGTCGAGCCAGGCGTCGAGCAGCTGGCGGATCCAGGCCACCCGCATGACCTCGGAGACGGTCTCCCGGCCGTCGAGCAGCCCGACGTAGCTGACCAGGGAGTGGCCGCCGTTGAGAAGCCGCAGCTTGACGTCGCTCCACGGCTGGATGTCCTTGACCAGCCGCACCTCGTCAGCCGGCCACTGCGGGTGGCCGGCGGCGAAGTCGTCCTCGATCACCCACAGGCCGTACCTCTCCGCGGTCACCAGCGCGTCGTCGCGGTAGCCGAGGCGCTGCGTAAGGACGTGCGCGTCGGCCTCCGTCGTACCCGGCACGATGCGGTCGACAAGCGTGTTCGGGAACCGCACGTGCCGCGACATCCACGACGCGACCTCGGCGGCGCGGTGGGAGCTCCAGCGCTCCAGGAACTGCAGGCACAGGTCGTGCAGCAGCTCGCCGCCCCTCGGTACGTTGTCGCAGCACAGCACGGTGACCCCGGGGTCGCCGCGGTCGGCGCGCCGGGCGAAGCCGCCCACCAGCTGGCCGACGACGCTGCGGTGCGGCCGCGGGTCGGCGAGGTCCTGGGCCACCAACGGTGAGTCGGTGATCAGCGTCCGCGACGAGAGCGCCGCCGCGTACCCCTTCTCCGTCACGGTGGCCGAGATGATGCGTGTGGTCGGCGCCGACAGGGTGGCCAGCAGGGCCTCCGGCTGCGACGCGGCGTGCAGCACCGACGTCACGGATCCCACGACCCGCGCGTCGAGCTGCTCGCCGCCGTTCCGGGTGACCACGGTGAACAGGCAGTCCTGCGGTCGCATCCGGTCCACGACGTCCGTGCTGCGCTGGGTCACCCCGGCGATGCCCCAGCCGGCGTCGGCGACGTCGGTCGCGGCGTCGGTCATCGCGGCCTGGTGCGCGCGGTGGAACGCCCCGATGCCCAGGTGCACGATTCCGGTGGTCAGGCCGGCCGGGTCGTACGCCGGGCGGGCCGCGGTGGTCACGCCGGGCAGCGTCCGTCGGGACAGCCGCGGCAGTGCGGCGTTCACGTCCGGTCCGGGAGGTAGACCTCGCGCGCCTGGTCACGCGTCCAGAGCCGGGCGATCTCGTGTGCCTCGTCGAGATCGAGGCGGTGCTGCGCCACCAGTTCAGCGAGGAAGCCGCAGTCCATCCGCCGGGCCATGTCGTGGCGGGCCGGGATGGAGGTGAAGCAGCGCGCGTCGTCGTTGAAGCCGGCGCCGTTGTAGAAGCCGGCCGTCTCGGTGACGAGATCGCGGTGCCGGCGCATGCCGCCCGGGCTGTCGAAGAACCACCACGGTGCGCCGATGCGCAGCGCCGGGTAGTGCGCCGCCATCGGCGCCAGCTCGCGAGCCAGCGTGGTCTCGTCGAGGGTGAAGACCACGAGGGTGAAGTTCGCGACGTTGCCGTAGGCGTTCAGCAGCTCCTCGAGGCCGTGCACGAAGTTCACCGGGTGCGGGATGTCGGCGCCGATGTCCGGCCCGTGGTCGCGGAACATGGCGCGGTCGTGGTTGCGGGTCGACCCGGGATGCAGCTGCATCACCAGGCCGTCGTCCACACTCATCTGAGCCAGCTCCATGAGCATGTGCGACCGGAACAGCTCGGCCTCGTCCTGGCTCACCGGACCCCGCAGACGTCGGCGGTACAGGTCGCGCACGACGCGGTCGGCGGCGCGGGCGGCGTGCGGGTGCACCGGGCCGTGGTCGGTCGCCGTCGCCCCGAGACGGATGAAGTCCTGCCGCCGGATGCGCAGGGCCTCCAGGTAGCCGTCGAAGGTCGACGTGTCGGTGTCGGCGACCTCGGCGAGCTGCTGCACCGACCGCACCCAGTCCAGCTTTTCCAGGTCGACCACCGCGTCCGGCCGGAAAGTCGGCACGACCGGGCCGTGCCAGTCGCCGTTCTGCAACTTCTCGTGGGCCGTCAGCGGCTGGTGCGGCGCGTCGGTGGTGGCGAGGAACTCCACCCCGAAGCGGCGGAACAGAGCCCGCGGCCGGAACTCAGGCGTGGCCAGCAGGGCGCTGAGATCATCGAATAGCCGGTCGGCGGTGTCCGGGCCGAGGGGAGTGTCCAGGCCGAACACCTCGACCAACTGCTGCTCGATCCACACCCGGGTGGGCGTACCGCGGAACAGG
This sequence comes from Micromonospora sp. NPDC049580, assembly GCF_040675595.1. Taxonomy (NCBI): domain Bacteria; kingdom Bacillati; phylum Actinomycetota; class Actinomycetes; order Micromonosporales; family Micromonosporaceae; genus Micromonospora; species Micromonospora sp. NPDC049580. The sequence continues at coordinate 12,320 of NZ_JBFAPG010000006.1, read as the reverse complement.
TGCCAGTTGGCGGCGAAGACACGCCACGCCTCGCGCGGCGAGGCGGCCGTGACGCCGGCGGGCCCGGCCAGGCCGAGCTGCGCCGGGGACAGCCCCTGCGACATCAGGATTCGCTGAACGTAGTGGTCCGACTCCACGAACAGCTGGTACGGGTCCTGGAAGGGGCGGTCCTCCGCCAGCACCCACGGGTCGATGTGCGTGTGCGGACAGAACAGGGGCAGTGCGCGGACCGCCTCGTACAGCTCGCGGGCGATCGCCCGTGCACCCTCGCCCGCCGGCAGCAGGCGATCCGGATGGAGCCCGGTCATCACAGTCCTTTCTCGACACCCTCAGCGACTCGGTCAACTCACCAGAAGTTGCGCATGGGGAAGTTGTCCAGCGGTTCCAGGCCGTCCTGGGTGACCCGCACGATCCGCTCGGTCCGCAGCCCGCCGACCTCGGGAACGTTGATCGTCGCCTTGAGCGTGAAGACCATGTCCTCCTCGAGCACGGTCTCGTTGCCCGGGCCGATCCACGGCAGCTCCTCCTCCGGGTCCATGCCCGTGCCGTGGCCAGTGCCGCGGCCCATGGCCTCGCTGGAGTACGGGGCGTACCCGCGCTCGACCAGTACGGCCTGCATGACCTTGTTGAGCTCGTCGGCGGTGATGCCGGCCCGGGCGGTCTCCAGCCCCACCTCGACGGCGTCGGCGGCGGTGTCGATGATGTCGCGCTGCTGCCGGGTCACGGACCCGTAGGCGAAGCCACGGCCGCCGTCGGCCACGTAGTTGCCGTACCGGGCGCCGATGTCGGTCATCACCATCTCACCGGGGCGCACGACGCGGTTGGTGGGCAGGGCCAGGCTGAACCCGGCGCGCGGACCCGACTGCACCATCGACAGGTACGCGGGGCCGTCGGCGCCGGCCTCGATCATCGCGATGTCGGCCACCCGCGCCATGTCGCGTTCGGACATCGGGCCGTTGTTCTCGAGTGCGGTCCGGATGGCGTCCATGGCGAGGTCGGTGATGCGGGCGGCCTCGCGGAGCTGGCCGAGCTCCCACGCCGACTTGCGCGCCTTCTCCAGGGCCACCGCCGAGGTGGGTACCAGTGGCGCGCCGCCGAGCGCCGCCGCGCAGCGCTCGTGCAGGTGCGCCGGGATCAGGCCGTGGCCGGCCAGGCCGACCGGCCCGGCGCCCTGGGCCGCCAGCAGGTCCGTGAAGGTCTGCTCGAGCGACCCGAAGGTCTCCACCCGGAACGTCGACATCTCACGCGCGTAGTCCAGCGTCCCGTCCCCGACGAGCAGCACTGGCTCGCCGTCGAGCGGCAGCACGAGCAGCGCCAGGGCGATGTCGTGCACCCCGTCGACGGGGCGGAAGTCGGTGAAGTAACGGACGTTGGCCGACCGCCAGCAGTCGCCATAGGACAGGACCGCGCCGAGCCCCTCGGCGGCCGCCCGCCGGCGCACGCGGGCGATGCGGCGCTCGATCTCCTCCAGCGGGATGGCGGTGGGCGGGGCGGGAACGGCGGTCATGAGCGGGGCTCCTTCGGCATTCCGGTGGACGTGGCGTCGTGCCCTGCCGGCACCGGCGGTGCGCGGACGGCGGGCTGTGTGAAGTGGCGGTACGCGGCCGGCGAGACCCGAGCGCGAGATGGTGGACGCCTCGGCGCTGCCGACCGGGGAGATCAGTGGAGATAACGTTTACCAAGCCGGCGTCGCTGTCAAGCCCCGAACCTTCTTCGCCGTTGCGTGTCGTGTCTCGTCCCGGCTCCCGGAAACGCCATGTCTTCGCGCGAAACCCCAGCTCAGAGTCCCATATGACGGTCTGGCCGAACGCCGTCAGGAAGCCCGGTGCGGGTCCTGCCCCCGGGTGGCAGAGTCGCTCAGGCGGCTGAGAAATCGATTCCTGAAGTGATTGACACGACAGTCGTACACGTCTAACGTCTCGCGGCACGACACCCCGTGCGAGACAACGAGACCGGCCGTCACCACGGTCCGATCCCGGGGTCAGAGCGCGCGCCGGCAGTTCGGCGCGTCCCAATTCCTTCGGCAAAGGCGAAATGTCATGTCGGACAGTTCCACGGCTCCTCGCCGGTCACCCAGTGACGGCGACGGCGCCCTCGTTCAGGTGCGCGACGCCGTGAAACGTTATCCCGGGGTCGTGGCGCTCGCCGGGGTCAGCGTGACGCTGCGTCGCGGCGAAATCCACGCACTGTTGGGTGAGAACGGCGCCGGCAAGTCGACACTCATCAGGTTGCTGTCGGGCATCACCACGCCCGACTCCGGCGAGATCCTCCTCGACGGTGCGCCGGTGGCCCTGCGCAAGCCGCGCGACGCCCAGCAACTCGGGATCACCACGATCCACCAGGAGCTGTCGCTGGCCCCGGACCTGACGGTGCTCGAGAACATCTTCCTCGGCCGCGAGCTGCGCAGCCGCCGATTCGGCCTGCGCCTTCTCGACGAGCGCGCGATGCTGGGCAAGGTCCGCGACCTGGCGGTCGAGTTCGGGCTGACGCCGGACGACCTCGACTGCCGGGTCGCCTCGCTGGGAGCTCTCAAGCAGCACGTCGTGGAGATCCTCAAGGCGCTTGCCTTCGACTCGCGCCTGGTCATCCTCGACGAGCCCACCTCGGGCCTCGCCGACCACGAGCGGGAGAGCCTGTTCGGCCACATGCGTGCCCTGCGCGACCGCGGCATCGCCGTGCTGTGGGTGACGCACCGGCTCGACGAGCTCTACGGCCTGGCCGACACCATCACGGTGCTGCGCGATGGCACCCACGTGGCGACCCTCGACGACGTGAGCGCGGCGACGCCCGACGAGCTGGTGCGACTCATGGTCGGCAACAAAGCGGAGACGGTCGGCGCGCTGGCCACCGGCAGCGTCGCGAGGGACACCCGGTGGCAGGGGGACCGCAGCGAGGTTCTCCGCCTGACCGGAATCACCCGGCTGCCACTGACCGACATCGACCTGACGCTGCGGCGTGGGGAGGTACTCGGCATCGCCGGTATCGCCGGGGCAGGCCGCACCGAGCTGGCGCGGGTCATCCTCGGCGCGGACCGCCTCGACTCCGGCGAGATCGCGGTCAACGGGCTGGTGACCCGGATCCGTAACCCGCGCCAGGCGTACCGCCTCGGCATCGCGCTCGTACCCGAGGACCGCAAGACGACGGCGATCCTGCCCGACTTCACGATCTCGAAGAACATCACCATCGCCGATCTGCGGCGCGTCGCGCGCGCCGGCGTGGTGCTCGACCGCCGTCGCGAGAACGCCGTCGCGACCGGCTTCGTCAAGGACCTCGGCGTGCGTACGCCGGGCGTCCACCAGAAGATCCGCAATCTCAGCGGCGGCAACCAACAGAAGGTCATCGTCGCCCGCTGCCTGTTCACCCAGCCGTCCGTGCTGATCTTCGACGAGCCCACGCAGGGCATCGACGTGGCGGCGAAAGCAGAGGTCTACCGGCTGATCCACGACTTCGTCGACAACGGGGGCGCCGCCATCGTCATCTCGTCGGAGTTGCCCGAGCTGCTTCGGGTCAGCGACCGGATCGCCGTGATGCGCGAAGGCAGGCTCGTCGGCGAGGTGGAGTGCGGCGGCGACAGCACCACCGAGATGGATGACCGTAGAGCGGAGAAGATCATGGCTCTCGCAGTGCGCGGCGGTGTCGCATGAACCTGGCTCGGCGCGTCGCCCGGCTGCTCGCCGTCGACGGCGCAGCAGTGGTGCTCGCATTCATCATCATGGTGGCCTTCTTCTCGGTGAAGTCCGACGTCTTCCTGACCGGGGAGAACCTGCGCAACCTCCTCGTCGAGGCGGTGTTCGTCGTCCTCATCACCGCGGGCATGACCTATGTGCTGCTCGTCGGCGGGATCGACCTGTCGGTCGGCGCCACACTGGGACTGTCCGGCGGCGTCACGTACTTCAGCCTCCTGCACGGCGTTCCCGTCGTGCTGGCCGTGGCGATCGGCATCCTGTTCGGCGCCTTCGTCGGCGCCGTCAACGGCCTGATCATCAGCGGCCTCGGCGTCAACGCCTTCATCGTCACGCTGGCGATGATGAGCATCGAGTTCGGCGTGCTCGCGGTCCTCACCGCCAAGGTGACGTTGGCCGGAGCCAACTCCTCGACGTTCTCCTCGATCGCCGGGGAAAGCGTTCTCGGGATCCCGATCCCGGTCGTGATCTGCGCGGTCATCGTGCTCGCCTTCGAATGGATGCTCATCAAGACGCCGTTCGGCCGCGGGGTCTACGCGGCCGGCATGAGCCCACGGGCCGCGCACCTGGCCGGTGTGTCGGTCAACCGGGTGCGGTTCCTGGTGTACGTGCTGTCGGGCGCGGCCGCCGGTCTGGCCGGCGTGGTCCAGGCGTCCCGGCTGAACTCCGTGCAGGCCGGCCTCGGATCGGGCTACGAGCTGACGACCATCGCCGCCGCCGTCCTGGGCGGTATCAGCCTCGCCGGTGGCCGGGGCACTGTCTGGCGGGGCGTCATCGGCGCGCTGTTCCTGGCGACGCTCAGCCGCGGGCTGCAACTGCTCGGTGTCGACCCGCTGTGGTTCACGATCGTCACCGGCGCCAGCATCATCCTCGCGATCGCGTTCGACCGTGGCGTCCAGCGCGTCGCCGCCGGCTGGCTGACGCTCAAGTCGCCGACCGCCACCCCGCCGGAGCGGCGCGACGACGACGGGATCGCCGGCACCCGGTCACCGAGTCCCTCCGCCCTCTCTTCCGTCGATTGAGATGACTCCTGCCATGAGTACATCCGGGTCCATCCCGTCGGTCCGGCGTCTCGCCTCCGCCGCACTGGCGAAGCCGAGCACCGGTGTCATCGTCCTGTTGCTCGGCATCTGCGTCTTCATGGCGTTCACCGAGCCGGTGTTCCTGACGTTCAACAACTGGTCCAACGTGTTCAACCAGTCGGTCTACGTGCTGATCCTGGCGATCGGCATGACCGTCGTGCTCATCACCGGTGGCATCGACCTCTCGGTCGGCGCGGTGCTGGGCCTGTCCGCCGGGGTGATGGCCGACCAGATCAACACCGGGCGGCCGTTCATCGCGGCGTTCATCCTGGCCCTCGCCGCCGGCGCGGTCCTCGGGCTGTTCAACGGCGTGCTCATCACCCGGATCGGCCTGCCGGACTTCGTCGCCACGCTGGCCACCATGGGCATCGCCAGCGGCCTGCTGTACCTGTGGACCAGCGGCTTCCCGTTCACCGACTACATGCTGGACGTGTACTACACGCTCGCCGGGCGCGAACGGTACCTGGGCTTCGTCACCGTCCCCCTGATGCTGTCGCTGCTGATGGTCGCGGTAGTCGCCTTCGTCATGCGGCGTACCTCGTTCGGCCGGCACGCCTACGCCGTCGGCAGCAACGCCGACGCGGCCCGGTTGTCGGGCATCAACGTCAACCGCGTACGCGTCACCGCGTACGTCATCAGCGGCGTGCTCGCGGCGCTGGCCGGTGTGCTCCTGGCCGGGCGCACCACCACCGTCGCCCCCAACATGGGCCTCGGCTACGAGGTCCAGGCCATCGCGGCGGCCGTCATCGGCGGGGCCGCGCTGTCCGGCGGACGTGGCCGGGTGGGTGGTGCCGTCCTCGGCGCGCTCGTCCTCACGGTCGCCAACAACGTGATCAACATTGCCGGCGTCAGTGCCGAATGGCAGCAGATCGTGCTCGGTTCGATCCTGTTGCTGGCCGTCACTCTCGACCGGGTCGGCACCCTCGGCTACGAGCGATCCCTGGCCCGCGCCCGCCGGCAGGCGGTCGTCGCCGCGGACGCCTGACGTCGCTTCCCCAACCCACCACCTTTCTCGGAGGCCTGCAATGAGTGACGCCCGCAACGACAACCTGCCGTCCCTACCGTCGCGTCGAAACTTCCTCAGAGGTGTCAGCCTGATCGGCGGTGCCGCGGTCGGCGGCAGCCTGCTCGCCGCGTGCTCGAGCAAGGAGGTCGACAACAGCCCGACCGGCGGCGGAGGCGGCAACGGGGGCAGCCCGATCAGCCAGAAGTACGACGACGCGGTTCGGAAGATCGTCAACGGTCGCACGATCCAGATCGGCTACACGGTCCCGGTGCTGTCCGAGTACTTCAACGAGATCCAGGGCGCCGCCTGGCGCAAGATGGCCGAGTACGAGGAGCGGTTCGGCGTCAAGTGGAAGTGGGAGCGGTCGGCGCCCACCGCCAACTACAAGTCGGTCGAGCAGCACGTGGGCATCGTGCAGAACTGGGCCACCCGTAAGTTCGACGCCATCTTCATCTGCACCTCGGCCAACTTCGCCACCATGCAGGGCGTCTACCAGCGGGCCGCCGAGCAGGGCACGATGGTGATCGAGTACAACATGCCGATCGAGCTCTACCCGGCCGACCAGCTGCGGACCGCCGCGACGGTGGGTTACCAGAACGAGACCCAGTCGGGTTACCTCGCCGGCAAGTACATCGGTGACAAGCTGAACGGCAAGGGCCGGGTACTGGCGCTGTTCGGCCCCGCGGGGTCCGACTACAGCAAGATGCGCGGCGACGGCCTGAAGCGGGCGTTCGCCGAGTACCCCGACGTGAAGCTGGTCGCCCAGGCCGACGGCGGCTACGTGCGGGACAAGGGCTTCGCGGTCGCGCAGGACCTGCTGGCCGCCAACAAGGACATCAACGCCATCTACGGCGAGAACGAGGACATGGCGCTGGGCGCCTCGCAGGCCATCGACCAGGCCGGCCTCAAGCACTGGGACGGCAAGGAAGGCATCCTCACGATCGGCGCAGACGGCCTGGTGTCGGGCTGCGAGAAGATCCGTGAGGGCAAGCTGACCGCGTCGGTCGACGTGGGCCCGGTCGACAACGGACTGCGCCTGGTCGAGACGATGTTCAACCGCGTCGTGCTCGGCAAAAACATCGACAAGGTGACCTACGTCGGCACGCAGATCATCGACAAGAGCAACGTCGACGCGCCGCAGGCCTACCTCCAGTGGGCCCTGGACGCCAAGAAGTACTAAGGAGAACCAGTGAAGGCCGCACGACTGCACGCCTACCACCAGCCGTTGGTCATCGAGGAGGTCCCCGACCCCGAGATCACGGGCCCCTTCGACATCATCGTGCGTACCGGCGCCGCCGGCCTGTGCCGGACCGACCTGCACATCCAGTGGGGCGAGTTCGAGAAGGAGCACGCCGACGCGGGGCTGGACCTGCCCTACATCCCCGGCCACGAGAGCGCCGGCTGGATCGAGGCGGTGGGGGAGGGCGTCACGCACCTCGCCGTCGGCGACGCGGTGATCCTGCACCCCTTCGTCACCTGCGGCGTCTGCGCCGGCTGCCGGGCCGGCGACGACATGCGCTGTGAGAACGCCGTGTTCCCCGGCCTCTACGCCGACGGCGGGTTCGCGCAGAAGATCAAGACCGGCGCGCGCGCCGCGCTCAAGATCGCTGACAACCTGCACCCGGTGGACGTGGCCCCGGTCGCGTGCGGCGGCGTCACCGCCTACCACGCGGTGAAGCGCGCCGCGAAGCTGCTCGTGCCGGGTACCCAGGTCGTGGTGATCGGCGCGGGCGGCCTCGGGCACGTGGGCATCCAGTGCCTCACCGCGATGACCCCCGCCGAGATCATCGTCGTGGACAAGAACGCGGCGGCGCTCGAACTCGCCAAGAGTTGGGGGGCCGAGCACACGGTGCTCGTCGACGGCGATCAGGTGGAGGCGGTCAAGGCGCTGACCAAGGGGCGCGGCGCCGACGTCGTGATCGACTACGTCGCGGAGCGCGGTGCCGAGAAGTGGGGCGTGGACATGCTTCGCTCCTTCGGCACGTACTTCGTCGTCGGTTACGGCGGTGAGCTGCAGGTCGATACCAAGCGGATCATCAACAACGAGCTCAACTTCGTCGGCAACCTGATCGGCAACTTCAACGAGCTCGGCGAGTTGCTCGCGCTGATGGCCCAGGGCAAGGTCACGCTGCACACCAAGACCTACCCGCTCGAGCAGATCAACGAGGCGATGGCCGATCTCGAGGGCGGCCGTCTGCAGGGCCGCGGAATCATCGTCCCGAACGAGTCCTGACGTCCCGTGCGACGCGCCCCCCTCCGCCGGGAGCGGGGCGCGCCGTGACTGCAAGACCGGCACAGAACGGAGTCGATGATGACCGCTGTCCAGGGTACGGCCGGCCGGCCGGCGCAACTGGTCACGGACGAGCCGCTGAGGCAGCTCACGACCGGTTACCTCTTCACCGAGGGCCCCTCCTGGCACCCGCACGAACAGTCCCTGACGTTCACCGACATCCCGGCCGGCCGCATCTTCCGGCTCGACGCCGCCGGGGACGTCACGGTGGTGCGCGACCCCAGCAACAAGGCCAACGGCACCGCGTACGACCGGCAGGGCCGGCTGGTGGTGTGCGAGCACGCGACCAGCCGACTGGTACGACGCGAGCTCGACGGCTCGTGGACCACCCTGGCCGACCGCTACGACGGCAGGGAGCTCAACAGCCCCAACGACGTCATCGTGGCGAGCGACGGCACCATCTACTTCACCGACCCGCCGTACGGGCGGACCAGCGAGTTCGTCGGGGTGCTGCGCGAGGTTCCGCTCGACGTGTGCGGTGTCTACCGGCTCGTTCCCGACACCGGCGAGCTGACTCTGCTGATCGACGATCTCGACGGCCCGAACGGATTGTGTCTGTCGCTCGACGAGAGCGTGCTCTACGTCAACGACACCGAGCACGGGAACATCCGCCGGTTCCGGCTGCAGGACGGGCGGGGGACCGGCGGAGAGGTGTTCGCCGTCACCAGCGGCCCCGGTGACCCGGTGGTCGACGGTCTCAAGATCGACTCGACGGGCAACGTCTACTGCACCGGCCCCGGCGGCATCCACGTCTACTCGCCGGACGGCGCCCACGTCGGCGTCATCGAGGTGCCCGAGGTCGTCGGCAACTTCGTGTGGGGCGGCGAGGACCTGTGCACCCTCTACATCTGCGCGAGCACCAGCGTCTACAGCGTCCGCACGACAGTGGCCGGTCTCGCCGCGTTCTGACGTTCCTAAACCGACAGGAGAACAAGCTGATGGAACGGTTCGTGTTCGCCCGGGTCGAGGCCAAACCCGGGTCCGTCGACATCCTGCGCGACGCGGCGGTGGCGCTCGTCGAGCCCTGCCGGGCCGAAGAGGGCAACCTCGCGTACAACGTCTTCCAAGGCGCCGACAACCCGCGTGAGATCTGGTTCCACGCGCACTGGCGCGACCAGCGTTGCCTGGACAATCATGGCAGTACTGAGCACGTGGCCGCGTGGTTGAATATCGTCAAGGAGTACGCTGTCGCACCAGTCGACGTACACGTTGCCGTCAAGCAGGCGTAGGGCGAGACGAGAAGGCCAGCGTGGTACGGGGGCCGGTGAGTCGAGATGCGGGAAATAACCATCAAGGACGTCGCCAAGGCGGCGCGCGTCTCCACCGCGACCGTGTCGCGGGTCGTCAACGGGAACACCAGCGTCGACCGGCAGCTCGCCGACCGGGTCGAGAAGGCCATTGAGGAGCTCGGATACCGGCCCAGTGTCCACGCGCGCCGGCTGGTGGCCGGCCGCACGTGGCTCGTCGGGGCCCTCGTGCCGGACCTGTCGAACCCGTTCTTCCCGATCGTGCTCCGGGGGCTCACCTCGGCCGCCGAGGAGGCTGGCTACAGCGTGGTCGTCGCGGAGTCGGGCGAACACGTCGAGCGTGAGATGAAGCTCGCGCTCGGCCTGCTCGCCCAGACCGACGCGCTCGTGCTGTGCTCGCCGCGGATGGACATCGAGCAACTGCACGAGCTGGCGGTGCAGTCGTCGCCGACGGTCTGTGTGAACCGGGCACAGAGCGGCCTCGGGATGCCCTGCGTGACAGTCGACGAGTACGAGGCGGCGCTGTCGCTGGCCGGGCATCTCGCCGGGCTCGGGCACCGGCGTATCGGGTACCTGCAGGGCCCGCCGGGGTCGTGGTCGGACTCGGTCCGGTGGCGCGCGCTGCGGGCCGCCTCGTCGTTCGGGCTCGACGTCGTGCCGTTCCCGTGCGGCCCCGACCTCGAGGCCGGCTACGCCGTCGCCCGGCAGCTCGCCGACAGCGACGTGACCGCGGTGGTGGCGTTCAACGACTACGTCGCCCTCGGCGTGCTGTCGGGCCTGCAGGAACTCGGCGTCAAGGTGCCCGAGGAGCTCTCGATCGCGGGCTTCGACGACATCCCGTTCTCGGCCTACGCCACCCCGCCGATCACGTCGGTCCGGCGCCCCGTCGTCGAGTTGGGCCGGCAGGCGTGGCGTGCGCTCGAAGCGCGGATGCAGGGCCTGCCGGTGAGCGACCCGCCGGTGCTGTCGAGCGAGGTGGTCGTGCGTGCCTCCACCGCAGCCCCTGGCCGCAGGCCCGCTGACGCGCCGTAGCCGCTCGACCTGTTCACCGTTTTGCCTGACCGCCGCGGTGGCGGTCCGGTCCGATCCGTGACCGGGTCGCCGGGGCAGCGCGTCGCCGGCCGGAGCGCCCGCTGCCGGCGTCCGGCCCGGGGCGCAACGAACGTTTTCTCCCGGTGGCTTGCGAGCCGGGAAGCACCATCCTGACGAACCGCCCGAGCATCACCTCAGAAAGGCACCCTGTGAAGATCGTCGCAGCAGACGTCATCGTCTCCAGCCCTGATCGCAACTTCGTGACGCTGAAGATCACCACGGACGAGGGCATCACCGGCCTGGGCGATGGCACGCTCAACGGGCGGGAACTCGCCGTCGCCTCCTACCTGGCCGACCACGTCGTCCCGCTGTTGCTCAACCAGGATGCGCACCGCATCGAGGACACCTGGCAGTTCCTGTACCGCTCGGCGTACTGGCGCCGTGGACCCGTCACCATGGCGGCCATCGCCGCCGTGGACGTGGCGCTGTGGGACATCAAGGCAAAGGCGGCCGGGATGCCCCTCTACCAGCTGCTCGGCGGCGCGTCCCGCACCGGCATCAGGGCGTACGGCCACGCCTCCGGCCGTGACCTGCCGGAGCTGTTCGACTCGATCCGCCGGCATCTCGAGCTCGGCTACAGGTCGATCCGCGTGCAGACCTCGGTTCCGGGTATCAACGCGGTCTACGGCGTCGCCGCGCAGTCCGGTGCGGACAACAAGCGGTACGACTACGAGCCGGCACAGCGCATCCCGCTGCCGGCCGAGGAGGACTGGGACACCCGCGCCTACCTGCGCCACCTTCCCGGCGTCTTCGAGGCGGTCCGCAACGAGTTCGGCCCCGAGCTGCCGCTGCTGCACGACGGCCACCACCGGATGACCCCCATCCAGGCCGCCAAGCTCGGCAAGGCGCTGGAGCCCTACGACCTTTTCTGGCTCGAGGACTGCACCCCGGCCGAGAACCAGGAGGCGCTGCGGCTGGTCCGTCAGCACACCACCACGCCGCTCGCCATCGGCGAGGTCTTCAACACGGTGTGGGACTACCAGACGCTCATCCGGGAGCAGCTGATCGACTACGTCCGCTCCGCGGTCACGCACACCGGCGGCATCACCGCCATGCGCAAGCTGCTCGATTTCGCCGCGCAGTACCAGATCAAGTCCGGCATCCACGGGCCGACCGACATCTCCCCGGTCGGTATGGCTGCCGCCCTGCACCTCGACCTGGCGATCCACAACTTTGGAATCCAGGAGTACATGCAGCACGGCCCGCTGACCAACGAGGTTTTCCGGCAGTCCTTCACGTTCACCGACGGCTACCTCCACCCGGGCGATCAGCCGGGGCTCGGTGTCGAGCTCGACGAGGCCGCGGCCGCCAAGTTCCCCTACGTGCCGGCCTACCTTCCGTTCAACCGGCTCAAGGACGGCACCGTCCATGACTGGTGACGGCGCCGTCGCCGGTCGGCGGGTACCGGCTCCCACCCGACACGTAGTCGTGATGGGTGTGTCGGGCTGCGGCAAGAGCACTGTGGCCCGGGGCATCAGCATCGCCGCGGGCCTGCGGCTGGCCGAGGCGGACGAGTTCCACTCCGAGGCCAGCGTGGCCAAGATGCGGTCCGGCGTCCCGTTGCAGGACGCCGACCGCTGGCCCTGGCTGCGTGCGCTGGCCGCCTGGATGGCCGCCCGGTCCGCTGAGGGAGTCTCGACCGTACTGGCCTGTTCGGCGCTGGAACGGTCCTATCGGGACGTGCTCCGGCAGGGGCCACCGGAGCTGGACTTCGTGCACCTGGACGGGCCCACCGAGGTGATCCGGGAGCGGTTGTCGCAGCGGATCGGGCACTACATGCCGGCCTCCCTGCTGGATTCCCAGCTCGCGACCCTCGAACGGCCCCAGCCGGACGAGCCCTGCCTGGTGCTCGACGTCTCCCTGCCGCCGGACCAGCTCGTCGCGGCGGCCGTGAGCGGGCTCGGCCTGCGCGTTCCAGAG
>NZ_JBFAPG010000005.1:0-43904 GCF_040675595.1 Micromonospora sp. NPDC049580 | reverse complement strand
GGAGTCGGAGCGCCAGCGGAGCGACGGACGCGCGCCCAGGCGGCGGCGCGTGCGGCCCGTTCAGGGCCGCCTTGATAGACGTACAGAAAGTCCTCCCACGCCGGCCAGCAGCCGGCCCTTCCACCCCGGCGCGAGGGGTCACGGCGGGTTGACGTGTCGGCACTCGGTGCTACTCTGACGCTCGTCGAGCACGCCAGCGCGGCTTCCCGCCGGATCGCCGGACTCGACTTCTGAGATGCTGGGCGGCCTTCCTGCCGCTGAAATGGGCCACGTCCCGCCGGCTCTCGATCACACCGGCCGCTGCGCCGTTTCCCGAATCCGCTGAGCGGCCCAGCACGGTCTTCCCTGCCGTCCACGATGGCCCGGATTCGCTTACCTGCACGGGTGGGGCAGCCTGCGGCCACCCGTCGGATGCCGACGTTTCAGGCTCCCCACCCGTGCCGGTCCATTCGTCAGGTCCACGAGCGTGAAAGGACATGACCCATCGGCGGGAAGTGGCACGACCACAACTCCGCCCTCCGGCGTCAGCCGCCCTCTCGGCGGTGCCAGGAGACACGACGAACACCAGCGGACGCAGGTCCACGGCTGGTGGTGCTTCGTCTCCCCTCCCTGCCACCCCCTGAAGAGGAGACAGCCGTGTCCACCCCGCTCACCATCTGCCGCCCCGGTCTCGCCATCGGCCGGGACGCGCAGGTCCTGCACCGCGCCGCCTCGCCGGAGTTTTCCGACTGGCTGGAGCACACCCGCCCCGCCGGCGGCTGCTCCCGCCCGATCCGCCTCACCGGCACCATCGCCGCCGTCGACCGGAACACCGGCCGCATCACCCACCGACTGCACACCGACGAGCTGCCCGACCGCACCCTCTACAAAGCGTGCGGCAACCGCCGCAAATCGGTGTGCCCGGACTGCGCCTGGCTCTACCAAGGCGACGCCTACCAAGTCGTCTGTCGCGGGCTGACCGGCGGCAAGGGCGTCCCCGGTTCGGTCGGTCGACACCCGGTCGTCTTCGCCACCTTCACCGCACCGTCCTTCGGCGCGGTCCACCACCGGCACGTCGCCCGGCACACCTGCGCTTCTCGGCAGCGCTGCGACTGCCGGCCCGCTCCCTGCCGCGCCCGCAGTGCCGCCGGCACCTGCCAGCACGGGCAGCCCGCGGCATGCTTCGCCCGCCACGACGCCGACGATCCGCGGCTCGGGCAGCCGTTGTGCCTGGACTGCTACGACCACGAGCACCACGCCGTCTGGAACTACTTCTCCGGCGAACTGTGGCGGCGCACCAAGCAGGCCATCGAACGGCACCTCGCCGCGCTGTGCCGACGTCGAGGAATCCCTTTCGTCCAGGTCGTCACCGGCTCCGGCAAGGTGCGCCGGTTGCCGCCGGTGCGGGTGTCGCACGGCAAGGTCGCCGAGATGCAGCGCCGGGCAGCCGTGCACTTCCACGCCCTGCTGCGCCTCGACGGTGTCGCCCCCGACCCGGATGCACTCGTCCCGCCGCCGGCCGGCATCACCGTCAACGACCTGGACGCCGCCGTCCATGCCGCCGCGCGGCAGATCGTCGTCAGCACCCCTCCGCATCCTGACCGGCCGCGTGGCTGGGTGATGGCCTGGGGCGAGCAGGTCGACGTGCGACGAATCAACGCCGCCAACGGCGAGTCAAGGTTTCCGCCTACCTGGCCAAGTACGCCACCAAGGCCACTGAATCCACCGGGCGCTCCTTCGTCCGGCTCACCCCGGCCACCATTGACGACTACGCCGACCCGGAAGGCGACCACCTCGCCCGCCTCATCGACGCCTGCTGGTACCTCGGACGGTCTGCCAACACCGACACTGTCAGCGGCGCCGCAACCGCCGGCATCCGTCAAGGCGGCCTTGACACGGAACCGAACGCCTACGCCGGACTGCGCCGATGGGCGCACATGCTCGGTTTCGGCGGCCACTTCCTCACCAAGGCCCGCCGCTACTCCGTCACCCTCGGCCTGCTCCGCGACACTCGCGCCAACTACCGGCGCGAAGAGGACGACGACCCGCCAGACACGATCACGGTCGGCACCCTCGCCTTCAGCGGGTCCGGCTGGCTCACCGAAGGTGACGCCTGCTCGCCAACACCGCCGCAAGTCAGCGGCGTGAGGCCAGACGCATCGGTCGGAAAGAACTCGCCCATGAAGCCTGGCTCACCGGGGCCGCCGCATGAACCACGATCTCCGCCCCCGCTGGTACTCCCCCGCCGAAGTCGCCGTCCTGCTCGGCTTCGGCATCTCCAAGGTCAAGATGAAGATCGCTACCGGCGAGCTGCGCTCTATCAAGGACGGCAAGTACCGCCGCATCCTCCCGGAGTGGGTGGACGACTACATCCGCGAGCAGGTCGAACGCCAGGAGGCTGCCTGATGCCCGCCCGCGCGCGCGCCAACGGCGAAGGCTCCATCTTCCCCTACCGCAACGGCTTCGCCGCGTACGTCTGGGTCACCAAGCCGGATGGCAGGCGCAGCCGGAAGTACGTCTACGGCAAGACCCGCGAGGCTGTCCACGACAAGTGGATCAAGTTGCACCAGCAGGCGAAGCAGGGACCGGTAGCGACCAGCGTCTCGACGGTCGGCAGCTTCCTCACCTACTGGCTCTACGAAATCATCCAACCGAACCGCGCGCCCCTGACCTACGCCCACCTACGAGACATTCGTCCGCCGCTACATCTCCCCCGGCCTCGGGGCCAAGCGGCTCGACCGGCTCCAGTCCCGCGACGTGCAGACCTGGATCAACCAGGTGGCCCGCACCTGCCAGTGCTGCGCCCAGGGCAAGGATGCCGCCCGCCCGAAGCACAAGCGCCGCTGCTGCGCGGTCGGCCGCTGCTGCCAGGCCGTCCCGTCGACGCGGACGGTCAGCGACATCCGAGCCGCGCTACGAGCCGCCCTCACCCACGCCCAGGCCGAAGACCTCATCACCAGGAACCGCGCCGTGCCGGTCACCCTCGCCACCGTCCGCCGACGGCGGGGCAAGTCCTGGTCAAGCGACGAGGCGCGCAAGTTCCTGGAGTCCGCCCGAGCACACGACGACCCGCTCTACGCCGCCTACGCGCTGGTCCTCGTCACCAGACTCCGTAAGGGCGAAGCGCTGGGACTCACCTGGGAGGACGTCGACGTCGATGCCGGAGAACTGACTATCGGCCGCCAACTCCAACGCGTACGCGGCCAGCTCCTGCACCGCGACACCAAGACCCAGGCGTCCGACGCCACCCTTCCCCTGCCCGACATCTGCCTGACCGCCCTCAAGCTCAGACAGCAACAACGCGACGAAGCTGAAGCAGCCGCGGCAAGGCGTGGCACGAAACGGACCTCGTCTTCACCACCCGCTACGGCACACCCATCGAGCCGCGCAACTTCCAACGCTCCTGGCAGACAAGGTGCGAGAAAGCAGGCGTCAGGCCGATCACCGTCCACGACGCCAGGCGAACCTGCGCCACGCTCCTGGCCGACCTCGACGTCCACCCCAGAGTCGCCATGCAGGTGCTGAGGCACGCCCGCTTCTCGGTGACGATGGAGATCTACACGCAGGTCTCATCGACAAAGACGAGAGACGCGCTCAAGCGCCTCGGCGACTCCCTGAGTCGCTGACGAGAACTGCTGTACAAAGCTGCTGTACGACAGCAGAAAGGCCACCTCCCGAACCAGGGAAGCGGCCTTTGACCTGCAAGAACTGAGAGTGGGCGATGCTGGTATCG
The DNA here is from genome assembly GCF_040675595.1 of Micromonospora sp. NPDC049580. Taxonomy (NCBI): domain Bacteria; kingdom Bacillati; phylum Actinomycetota; class Actinomycetes; order Micromonosporales; family Micromonosporaceae; genus Micromonospora; species Micromonospora sp. NPDC049580. The sequence continues at coordinate 40,192 of NZ_JBFAPG010000005.1, read as the reverse complement.
AACCAGCGACCTCTTCGGTGTGAAACAGGACGCCGCACCGACTCTGACCTGCGGCAACGCGGAGCCGCAGGCAGGGGTGGGTGCAGTTGAGCGCCGTTCGACGCCGTTGGACGCAGTTCAAGGCCGTTCAGGGCACCCCGCTGCTCCCAACCTGCTCCCCCAACCCGGCTCGCACCGGCTCGCCGACCGCCGGCCGTCGACCGCTCGTAAGCTGCCGGCCCAGTGCTTTGGCTGGCACCAGCGCTGGCCCCCACAGCTGCATCGGTTGATGGGGAAGTGCGCTCACGATCGCCGCGTAATGTCAGCGGCATGTGCGGATATCGGCTTGGCGGCAGCTGGTAGAGGATATGGGCGTGAGTGAGGATCTCCTTCGTATCGTGCCGACCGTGCCGGCCTGGGTGCCGGCGCAGGGTGCCGCGGATACTGCGGCCGAGGTCGTCTCGGCGATGTGTCCGGGCGCGGGAGAGCTGGTCGCCTGCCAGTACGCCGAGGTTACGTTCATTGACCAGGGCGCCAACTTCGAGGCAGTCGGCTGCCCGGCCTGCAAGGCTCCGCTGGATGCCGACTGGTGGCAAGAGCGGATGGATGATGCCTATGCCACTCGCTTCGCAACACTGGACACCGTGACACCGTGCTGCAGCGCAGCCGTCTCGCTCAACGACCTGGAGTACCACTGGCCGGCCGCCTTTGCGCGATTCGAGTTACTGGTTCGCAATCCAGGCCGCAGCTGGTTGTCGCCCGACGAGGCAGCGCAAGTGTCGGCCGTGCTCGGCATTACGGTTCGCCAGGTCTTCAGTCACTACTGACGACACACCGCAGCAATGCCTCCCGCCCGGCGGCCTGTCAGTGCGTTCATCCGAGAGTGGGCCGCCCCTCGGCGATCTGTTCTTCTACCGGCCGACCGGACCAGGCCAGCCATGGGTCCGCGCCGGACTTGGGCACGACCACCGGCCCGTTGCCGACCAACGCGTCGGAGATGCGGCCTGACTCGATGAAGGCGCGTGACTGGTAGCCCACAGACCATGCGGCCTCGTGCTCCCGCACACCGGTGATCACCCATTCACCGGCGCGGACCTCGCCCATGCGGTCAGCGAGGAAGGCGAGTGCGATCTCGCGAGCGTCTTGATCGGTCATGCTCGTGACCCTAACGCTGGAACGATGGTGCAGGACCGAGCCAACGCGCTGTCATCGGCATGAGCGGACGTCGCCCGATTGACGACCGGGAGAATCACGGCTGACTTCTTCGCATCCGCCGAAGAGGTCGCGGCCCACGCGGCTGCACTGGGCTCGGGCACGCGTCGCTCCTCATCGAGGGGACCAGTACCTGTGGTCCGCCGTTAGCTTCTTCCGATGTTGCGGCACTCACCTCGCCTGCCGGGCCGGCTTCCCAAGGCCATCGTCCGGATGCTTGACGTGACGGCGGCGGATGATCCGGGGGAGGCACCCGGGCTAGACGACCCGTACCCTGCTGCCGACACGGCCAATGATCTTCTACGCCACGGGAGCGTCGCGCCGGGGTGTCCGCGGTTGCAGCAGCGGAGACGCTGCTCGATCTGCGAAGGATCTACGACGAGTTGTTGACAGACCTCGAGGTGTCCAGCCGATAGGGTCACTTCAGCGGCTTGTTCACTGCCGCTCGGGCGACATCGATGGACACCGCGGTATAGGCGGCAGGCAAGGTATGACGCACGGGGCGTGAGCATGGACACCACTGAAGAAGGAAGCGGATTCGGCGCGCTGCTGCGGGCCGGCCGACGGGCGGGCGGCATCAGCCAACGGGAACTTGCCGCACAAGCCGGTCTCAGCGTGGCCGCCATACGCGACCTCGAACAGGGCCGTAGCCGCAGACCCAGGCCCACAGCCGTCGAGGCGCTCGTCGCCGCGCTCGGCCTGCCCCCTCACGACGCGGCCACGCTCCGCCGCGCGGCCACCCGCCCTTCAGGCCCGATCCCGCCCTCCAGGCAGGTTTGCCCCGCCGAACCGCTGCGGCTGGCGATCCTCGGCCCGCTGACCGTCAACCGCGGGCACGTGGCGGCGCCGGTCGGCCGCGGGGGGCGTCGCGCTCTGCTAGGCCGGCTCGCCTTGTCGGTCAACACTCCGGTACCGGTCTCCGACTTGATCGACCTGCTCTGGGACACCCCACCCGCGGCGCCGGCGAACGCGCTGCACACCTACCTGTCCCGGCTCCGGTCGGCGCTGCAGCCGACCGGACCGGGCCAGGCCGCCTTGATCACCCGGACCCCGGCCGGATACCAGCTCAACCTCGCCGACGAGCAGCTCGACCTGGCCGAATTCCGCCGCCAGGTGCGCCATGCCCGCGCCGCCGAGCCGATGGCGGCACTCGACCTTCTGGAAGCCGCGCTGGCGCTCTGGCGCGGCGACCCGCTGGAAGACGTGCCGAATCTGCACCACCAATTCCTGGCCACCGCAGTGGCCGAGGAGCAGATCGCGGCAACCCTGCGCCACGCCGACCTGGCCCTCGCAGCCGGCCAACCCGACCGCTGCCTACCACGACTGCGTGAACTCGCTGCGGCCAACCCCCTGCACGAACCGCTCCACACGCGGCTCATCGCAGCCTTGGCCGCCGGCAACCTGCAAGCTTCCGCGCTCGACACCTACGCCCGTATCCGACGGCGACTCGTCGAGGACCTCGGTATCGAGCCGTCCCCCGACCTGATGGACGTCCACCGGCGCGTTCTACGGCAACAGCACGTCACGTCCGCTCAACCTCCCCTTCAAGCTGAGTCACGACCCCTCGCGGCCCCGTCGCGTAGCGACGACCGGGCCCACATCCCGGCCCAGCTTCCCGCCGACGTCCGCCGGTTCACCGGCCGAGCCGAGGCTCTCGCGCGGCTCGACGACATGCTCCACACCCACCGGCAGCCGTACCCGGCCGTCGCCATCGCGGTCGTGTCGGGCACCGCTGGGGTGGGCAAGACAGCTCTGGCCGTACATTGGGGCCATCGGGTCGCCGACCGGTTCCCCGACGGGCAACTGCATGTCAACCTGCGCGGCTTCGATCCAGGCGGCTCGCCGATGAACCCGGATGAGGCCGTCCGGAGGTTCCTTGACGCGTTGGGTGTCACACCGCAGCGGCTGCCAGCCGACCCGGCGGCCCAAGTCAGCCTGTACCGCAGCCTGCTCGCAGGCCGACGGATGCTGCTGGTGCTGGACAACGCCCGCGACGCCGAGCAGGTCCGCCCCCTGCTGCCCGGCGCGCCGTACTGCTTCACCCTGGTCACCAGCCGCAACCCGCTGTCCGGGCTTGTCGCCGCAGACGACGCTCACCCTCTCACCGTCGAAGCGCTCAGCCCGGACGAAGCCCGCCGCCTGTTGACACACCGCATCGGTTCCCGCCGAACCGACGCCGAGCCGGACGCCATCGTCGAAATCGTCAACCAATGCGCCGGGCTCCCGCTCGCGCTGGCCATAACCGCCGCACGAGCCGCCATCCAACCAGGTCTGTCGCTCGCCGACGTCGCCGCCGACCTGCGCGACGGAGACCGCCTGAACGCCCTGTCCACCGGCGACGCGAGCACCGATGTGCGTTGCGTCTTCTCCTGGTCGTACCAGGCCCTCGGCCCGGCCGCGGCACGGCTCTTCCGGCTGCTCGGGCGGCATCCCTCACCCGAAATATCAGCGGGCGCGGCGGCAAGTCTTCTCGGTCTGCCCCCGGCAGGAGTCCGCCCGGTCCTGTCCGAGTTGACCAGGGCTCACCTGATCGGGGAATACGCCCTCGGCCGGTACACGTTGCACGATCTCGTCTACGAGTACGCGAGCCAGCTGGCCCTTGACGAACAGCCCGACGCCGTGACCGGCCGGATGCTGGACCACTACCTGCACACCGCCCGCGCCGCCGACCGGCTACTCGAACCCGCCCGCGACTCGAGCCCTCTCGACTTCCCGCGTGCTGGGGTCACCGTGGACCCGCCCACCGACCACACCGGTGCGTTACGGTGGTTCGCCGCCGAGCATCGCGTCCTGCTCGCCGCCGTCGACCACGCCGTGAACGCCGGCTTCGATTCATACGCCTGGCACCTGGCGGACGCAACGGCGACGTTCCTGTACCGGCAAGGGATGTGGCACGAACAGGTCACGATCCAACGGCAGGCGCTGCGCGCGGCGGCACGGTCGACCGACGTGGCCGCGAAAGGCTCCGCTCACGTCCACCTCGCCCGCACCCATATCCGGCTGCGCGAAGGCCACGAGGCCGAGGCGCACCTGCGGGCAGCACTCGAGCTGTACCGGGAGCGCGACGACTTTGAGGGACAAGCCCGGACACATCACTACTTCGGAATGCTGCGCGAGCAGCAGAGCCGTTACCGGGAGGCACTCGACCACGCGCGACAGGCGGTCGCCATCTGCCGGGCGAACGCCCTGCGACACGGGTTGGGACACGCGCTGAACGCGGTGAGCTGGTATCAAATCTTGTTGGGCGACCACCACGACGCCCTCATCCCAGGCCAGGAGGCCATTGAGGTGACCCGGAATCTCGGGGACCAAGCCGGACTGGCCAACGCCTGGGACACCATCGGATACGCCCACCACCACCTCGGCGACGACGACGAGGCCGTCGCCAGCTACCAGCGGGCGATCGACCTATACCGCGACCTCGGCGACCGGTACTACGGATCCGTCACACTGACCCACCTCGCCGAGAGGCACCGCGCCGCCGGCCGGCTGGATTGCGCTCGCGACGCGTACCGACAAGCCCTCGTCGTACTTCAGGAACTCGCCCATCCAGATGGCGACCGGGTCCGCAGCGAACTGCTCCACCTCGAGGCGTCAGCCGGCCTCTGAGGCATCCCCGAATCCCGACCAACGTGCCGATGGTCGACGCTACATCGGAGGGTCAAGTGTGGAAACCTTGGACATCGTTGCCTTCGCTGTCTCTCATGGTGGCCGCGGTCGGCGCCGTCGATTGAAAGATCCGGACGTGGTGCGGACTATTGCCATTCCACGACGTTGTGCACCGATCCGCTAACGACATGGTGCTATGAGATCGCCAACGGGAGAACCCCGCGTAACGCCGGCCGGAGCCGACATGTGGCCTCTGCGTGAACCCGGCCGGGTGGCGGTACCTCGCCACCGGCAAACGGGCCTTCCCCTGGTACGGACGCGGTACGGGCAGGAAGTCGCAAGGTTTCGGCAAGCGGGCTCCCGCAGGATGAGCGCACGTCAACATACATGGATGGGAAGAAGCTTATGTTGCGCAGATGCGCGGTCGCAGCCATGCTGATCATCGGAATCCTGATACCCGGTGCCCCCGCGTACGCGGGGCCACCGCCCGCGAGCGGGATCGTCTTCGAGACGACCGCGCCCGGCGCCTGGTTCACCGCTCAGCCGGGAGAGCTGATGTGGCTGGTGAACCAGAACGGCTCTGACGAGGTGTTCTGGATTGGGAATGCCACCGGGTTCTCGAATCCCGGACAACTCTTTCACAGCTGGGTCCAAGCAGACGGGAACTGGTCCGGCGCGTACAGTCTCGGCGGCCTGATCTACGACAGCTTCTGTGGCATGCGGAACCCGGGCGGCACCCTGGAGATCTACGTCAAAGCAGCCGGCGGGGACGTCAATCACAAGCGTCAGCTGTGGCCGGCCGGGGACTGGGGCGGCTGGGAGAACGATATCGGTGGACGGATCAAGACCGGGTACGGCGTGAACTGCGCACACTCCACGTCGGGCAGCAAGGTCGCCGTCAAGGTCTACGGCCCCGACAACTGGTGGCACTACAAGACCCGCCTTATCACGGGTGAGTGGCCGTCCACTTGGGCGTGATCCATGAGGCATGATCGTAGGAGCGGTGAGGAAGGTGTCGTTGCCGACATTCTCCTCACCGCTCCGCGTCACATGGTCGGCCCATCACGGGCAAGTCGTACACCACTCCAGCGGACGCAACCTCAACCCTTACGCGTGAAGCCCGATCATCAGTGAACCGATGGACGGAAGAACCATGCCGTGATCAGATCCGGCAATCCACACTGGACTTGGTCTGTTGAGGGGAACTCCACGAGAGGGACCGCAAATGACCGGACTTAGGGCCTTCGAGGCCCACACGGTGGCGCCATGTCGATCCACAGTCTGATCTTGCTCATCGCACCGCCGATGGTGGGTGTCCTTGTCGGCTACGCCAGCGGGGGTCGAATCGCCGGCTTGCGGAGCATCCGACTCTCGGCCGTGTGGCTCCTGTGGCTGGCCGCCGTCGTCCAGGCGGCGCAGTACCACGTGGCTGCCCTGCGGCATCCCGGCACGCTGGTCGTCGTATTCGGCCTGGTCCTGTGGTGGCTGGCCGTGAACCTTCCCAGATGGCCGCTCGCGATCCGCGTCGCTGGCGTCGCCATCACGGTAGGTGCGCTCGCCAACGGAGTGACGGTCGCCCTCAACGGACGCATGCCATACCAGCCGAGCGGGGCTGAGGCGGTCGGCCTACGGCCGGATCTCACCACGCCCAAGAACGAACCCGCGGACGATGCGACCCGGTTCGCGCTCCTCGGTGACACGATCCCGGTCACGCCGTTGAAGAAGCTCGTCAGTCCCGGCGACGTGCTCATCGGCGCCGGGACCGTCGCGCTGACGGCGCTCGCGATGCGTCGCCGCCACGACCAACCCGATCCGGTACCCCAGCACATCACGGGAGGTGAAACATGACCATGTCCACCGTCTGGCGCCAGGCCGCCTACGCGATGCTCACGTTAGCGTCGCTGGCCCTGCTGCTCTACACCATCGGCGCACCAATGACAGAAGGAAGCTGAGGGGCCGGCACGAGAATCCGCATCATTGTGGCGCTCCTGTCGCTCGCCACACTTCTCTACACGGTCGGTGCACCACATGAGCACGGAGGCTGAAGCGTGCGAATCCGCAGGAATGGATCGCGGCTCCGGCGACGCCGGGTGACCCCTGGCTGCAACTCGTCAACATGACGAGCAAGAAGTGCCTCGGCGTCAAGGATGTCAGCTACGACATCGGCGCACCACTGCAGGTATGGACCTGCAGCGTGAACTGGAACCGGCGCTGGAACATTTCCTAGCCGCGTGACGCAGCGGCCGGGCCTGGTGCGGTGTCGACCAAGCCCGGCCGTTGCGCAACCAGGGTCAGCAATCCTGAACGCGCCCCACTCGCTGCCACCAACTCCTGTAGCTGCCGTCTAGACCCGGGTGGGTCAGACGGGCCGGTGAACAGGCGTGCTCGGCGTTCTACGACCACGTCGGGGAATTTCTAAGGCGGCGCGGGACAGTCGTCCGACCCGCAGATGTCCAGAGACCATAAGGACGCTAACACCTTCGGTCCGCCGAAGAGGTCACCGGACCGGAATCCCTGGCCAGGGGGTTGCCGGTGGGATTCGTGTCTCAGCGTCCGGGATGTACACCGGCGCCACCACGGCGGATGCCAGAGCCGCAGGTCGATGCAGCACGACATCGCGAGCGGCGTCAACGAGCCCCCGGCCGACAGCCGGCACTGGCCAGACCGGGCGCAGCGAACCTCGACCACTTCGGTGTTCTCTGGGAGGTCACGCCGACCGCTCGCCCACCTCACCGCAGGTCAAAGCCCTCGGCTCTTTCCAGTGTTGGTGAGCACTTCGGGCGCGGCGACCACCTCACAAAGCTGCACCCAATCTGCTCCCACTTGCAAGGCCAGACCATCCAGCAGCTCCTTACCGCCGTGACCTGCACATACTCCCCTACCAGGGGACATAGAATGCTGTCGACCGCTGCGCAAATCCGCTGAGCACTCCGTGTGAAACAGGACGCCGCACCGACTCTGACCTGCGATAACGTGGAGCCGCAGGCAGGGGTGGGTGCGGTTCAGTGCCGTACGACGCCGTTGGACGCAGTTCAACGCCGTTCAGAGCACCCCGCTGCTCCCAACCTGCTCCCCGGATCCACGGTGCGCACCGACCGCCAGCGCGTGGAGTGAGCTGCCACCGGCAGGCAGTGCGGTTGTGCCGTCTCCCCTACGGCGCAGGTTCCAGCACGACGACTGGGATCTGGCGGCTGGTCTTCCGCTCGTAATCGGCGAAGCCCGGATACGCGGCCTTCTGCGCGCTCCAGATCCGTTCCCGCTCGGTTCCAGTGGCAACTCTGGCGACCAACTCCACCTTGTCCGTACCGATCTCCGCACGGGCCTGCGGGTGAGCCAGCAGGTTGTGGTACCAGTCGGGGTTGGTGGGCGCACCGCCCTTGGACGCGAACACGGCGAAGCCGCCATCCACCTTCTGGTACATCATCGGGTGCACGCGAGGCTCGCCGCTCTTGGCGCCGACCGAGTGCAGGAGCAGCAGCGGCGCCCCAGCGAACTGACCGCCGACCTGCCCACCGTTGGCACGAAACTCATCGATGATCTTGTCGTTCCAGTCGCTCATGCCTTCTCCTCGCCTCCGCGAACCGGCTCCTTATCGACGATTCTGACAGTCATCGCCGGGGCGTGACACTGCGAACACTCGCCACGACCCCTGCGGCGACAATGCGTAGCGCTCGGTTCGCGGCAGGTACGGCCGTTGGAGGCCGCGGTGTTCGGCTCTGATGCGATCGGAGGTGCCGGCTGGCGCCTCTGTCGGATCGGGTCGGCGTTGCTGGTGGTCTTGGCTGTATGGATGGCTGTACGGTCCCGGGGGTGGATCGGGGGATGCCGTGAGCTGGGTAGCCAACGTGATGCTGTCCGTCGGTCTGGAGGACCGCCTCAACGCCGAGGCGTTCAGCGGGTGGCTCGACAAGGAGTGTCCCCGGCGTGAGCCAGGCATGGGGCCGGGCGGCTGCGGCAACCTGAGCCTGATCACCGACGCGGACAACCAGTGGGGCGGACACAAGAACCCCGAATGCCAGGTGTATGCCGGGGCGCTCAACCATGCCGATCTCGCTGCTGTTGTCGATCATTTAGGTTCCCTTGCCTGGCACGACCCCAACGCAGTGCAGCTCTTCACGATGGACCAGGAGGAGTTCTTCTTCCGGGTCTGGATGATCCGACGCGGTGCTGTGCGGCAGTACGCCCCCGCGTCGCCGGACGAGGAGGGCGACGAGTTTTGGCACACCGCTGGGTCGTAGCTGCAGTTTGAAAGAGCGTGCTCAACTGGTCGTGATGCCCGAAACGCCTGCACCCAGGGGGCCTACCCGTTTGCCTCTCGCTCCCGTTCGTGCCCGATGGGTGCCATGGCTACTGGCCCACCGTCGGCCCGTGAGTCCAGGCGTCACGTTGAGGTCCCCCCGCTTTCGCGGAGTGGTGGTTACCTGGCGCCGGTTGGCTCAGGCTGAACGATAGCTGTCTCGGGTTGGTTGATTTGGTTGGTGTGCCATGCGGTCTCGTACTCGTCAGGGCTGAGGTAGCCGAGTTCCTTCTGGATGCGGCGGGAGTTGTACCAGCCGTCGATGTAGCCGAAGATCGCGTTCTCGGCCTCGTCGCGAGTGCGCCACGAGTTCCGGTACACGAGTTCGATCTTCAGGGTGGACCAGAAGTTCTCCATCAGCGCGTTGTCATACGAGTCGCCGACCGAGCCCATCGAGGGCAGGATCCCGTTGTCGGACAAGCGTTCCGCGAACTTGATCGAGGTGTAGTTCGACCCGCGGTCGCTGTGGTGGATCAACTCCTGGTCACGCACGTCGCGGGACCAGATGCCGTACTCCAAGGCGCCGAGGATGAGTTCGGTGTTGCAGCGGTCGCCGCCTTCCAGCCGACGATCCGGTTGGAGAACGCGTCTCGCACGGCGGCGACCCAGAACACGCCCTCACCGGTGGGGATGCGGGTGGCATCAGCGACCCACAGGCGGTTCGGCGCCGCCGCGGTGAACTGCCGGTTCACCAGATCCGGCGCTGGCGTGGCCCGAGGATCCTGCCGGGTGGAGCCGCCGCGCCAGCCTCGACGCAGGAAGGCGCCCTGCCAGCCCTGGCCGGCCATCAACCGCTCCACCCGCTTACGGCCGACGCGGATGCCGTCACGCCGTAGCTGCTGGTGGACCCGGTCAGCGCCGTAGGTGCGGCCCGAGTTCTCCCAGACCTCGTAGATGTTGCTCAACAAGCCCCGGTCGACCAGGTCACGGTCGCACGGTTGTGCGGCCTAGCGCAGCCAGCCGTAGTAGGTCGAGGCGGTGATGCTCAGGACCCGTAGCAGGAGCGCGACCGCGAACTGGTCACGGTGTTCATCGATGAACCTCATGACCGTCGCCGGGTCGGGTCGAGCTCCGACGCGAAATACGCACTCGCCGCCTTCAAGATCTCGTTCGCCCGACGCAGCTCCGCGACTTCCCTGCGCAGCCTGCGGTTCTCCTCAGCCATCTCCGTCGTCGGCTGGTCCTCGCGCTCACCACGGTCGGCCTGGTCCTGCCGGATCCAGTTACGCAACGCCTCCGGATGCACACCCAACTGCTCGGCCAGCCGCTTGATCACCGGCTTCGGATCCGACTCCCGATACAGCCGCACAGCTCGGGCGCGTAGCTCATCGGGGTACTTCTTCGGTGCTGCCACGAAAGACTCCTCCCCATGGCCATCAGACCATGATCAGAAGACTCCGTGAAACTGGGGGGACCTCACACCCAGTCTCGCATATTGCCAGCTTAAGGCTCGGGATGAATGATGACCAGATGTAGTTTTTAGGCCCCCGAACACCTTCGAGTGTATTGGAGTTCGATGTCGCTGGTAGACGTGGCCGGCCCTTGCCGAGTTCCCTGGCGTGGGTGGCCCACTCGTCGGCGTGCAGCGACACGCGGGCGTTAACGGGCACGACCAGGTTGGGGAGTCACGGCTGCTGCAGCGGGCTGGACGGCGGCGGCGAACACGATGGTTAGGCCCAGCAGCGGCAGCGGGTGTCGCAACGGGTCTCCTGCCTGTTCGCGGTCAAGGTTGACCGGCAGCCACTGCGCGGGACCACGCACCGGAGACCCGCAGCCACTCGACCTCGCCGCCGAACCCGCGATCGCTGAACTCATCAGTGCCGGTCACCTTCGTCCAACAAGGATTTTAAATTCTGCTGGCTCAGACACTGCGCTCAATAGTCCGCCACCGTCCGCGGGCGACGAAACTGCTGCGATGCTGGAACGATCGCGCCCGTGCTGATGGAGTGCCAGACATCCGAGCACCGTTCGATCAGCTCACAGGCAGGCAGGTACGCCCAGGTTGAAGTTCAAATCAGAAAACCTTGGGAGCAGCGTCCGATGGGGCATCCGATCATTCAGGGCGGGAACTCGTGCAGCAATGGCAGCTGCTCCAGGCTCGACCGGGCACTTACCGCGTATGGGTGCGTTTCACCCAGCACCCGAATGTAGTCGGCCAGCACGTCCGTTAGCACGCTTGCCGCCCGACGGCGCTGGCCTCGAACCGCGAGCGCCAGTCCCAGGTTGCGGCGCGCGTTCAGCGATGCGGTGTGGTCGGCTCCCAGTACCCGTTCTCGGTCCTGCACCACTCGCTCGAACAGACGCATTGCCCGCCGGCCCTGGCCCGCGGCCAGCAACGCACGGGCGAGAAAGAGTCGCAACCGGATCAGACTGGGGTTGTCCCGCGGAAGACCCGCCTCAGCCTGTTCAACGAGCCCGCGCAACAACGCAATCGCCTCGCCGTGGCGGCCTGCGGCTGAGTAGGCGGCCGCTCGGTACTGCGGCCACCACATGAACTGAATGCCAGCGGCCTCGGCGCGGCGCAGGACTGCGTTGATCTCGTGGAGCATGACTGCCTCCGCGGCACGGCCCGCCCGAACATAGGCACGGGCGAGTTCACCACGGGCGTTGATGGTCGACTCATGCTCGGGCCCGTACACGCGGATATTCTCGCGGAGGTTTTCTTCGAAGATCAGCACCGCGTCGTCGTTCCGTCCCATCGAGCGCAGCGTGCTAGCGATGTTGATGCGCGCGGCCATGGTCGAGCGGGCATCGGGGCCGCAGATGCGCAGGCTCTCCTGCAGGTTGTACCGATGGATTTCTAGGGCGCGCTCTAGAAGGCCGGCGCATTCGCAGCAATATCCGAGACTGTTTCGAGCCGCCACGGTGGCCACCTCGTCGGGGCCGTGCACGCGCATCCGGTCCGCGAGCGCTTCCTCGGCGAACGCCAGCACGTCGAGTTCGCGGTGCGTGCCGATGCCCGCGTTGATCAATGCACGGCGGGCGAGGAAGACGGCCTCGTCGTCGATGCCATCCGTGTTCTGATGCTCCTTTAGTACGGCGAACGCGGTGGTCAGTGAGCGGGAGGATTCCCCGAGGATGCCGAGCCTTTCGACGCTCCACCGGCGTAGCCGCAAGAGTTCGGATAAGAGTTCCTCTGCCTCGGGGTCGCCGTTCAGGTCGCGGTACATAGCGGCCCAGACATCGGCGACGTGGTCGACGACGTCGGTACCGGACGGTGGTGCCGCCGCAGCGGTGGCGCCAAGCACCCTGGTCGCTTCCTGGGCTGCCGCCCGTACTCGGCCCTGAGTTCGCATACGTGTCAGTGCGAACCGCCGCGTGAGCCGGTGCATCACTACGACGGTGCCGGTGACGTCGAACCCGACGACGGACGCGCCGGCAAGCGTCGCAAGGGCATCATCGACTCCAAATCGCTCGATAGGCAGGTAGTACAGCAAGTCGCGCCGGACGCCGGCGGGTGACAGCAGGGCCATGAGATCGACGATGCGCTGGGCGACGCCGGTCGGGTCGGCCGCTTCCGCGTCGGCTATCGAGCGGAGTGTGGCTTGCTCCACGCTGTCCGGGTAGTCGTCACCCGGTACTCGGGCCAGCATCGAGGTGAGCGACCCGGTACTGAGCCCGGCGAGATAGTCGCGGAATGACTGGCGCCGACGGCGAATCACCGCACCCGCCTGGGAGAGCGCAAGGGGTAGATCGCCGAGTTCGTGCGCGACAAGCGCTGCCTGTTCAAGGTCGTCCAGGCCACTGCGGGTGCAAAGGAAGGCCGCCGCTTGTGCAGGGGTGAACACTGCGACGCGGACTTCGGTGCCGAGTTGAGCGAAGTCCCGGTTGGTCGTGGTGATGAGAACTCGCGCTTGGCCACGGCGGGGCAGCCAGGGCAGGACGGCATCGGGGTCGAGGGCGTTGTCTAGGACGATGAGCGACGGCGAGGTTCGCTGCTCGATCCAGCGCAGTGCGGCCTTCGCTGCCGCGTCAGCATCGACAACCGTGTCGACGAGCTTCACCTCGCAGGCCACGGCTGCCAGTGCCGTCGTGATCGCGGCGGCGTCCTCGGCGACGACCCACAGCACCAGGCGCAGTCGCCGGGCTAGGCTTTCGCGGGTGTACGTCGCGACCAGGTGAGTTTTGCCGACGCCGCGTCCACCGGTCAGCACAGTGACAGGGCCGTTGGCGACGGCGCGTGCCAACTCCTCGAGCAGCGCTGCCCTGCGGGTGTAAGCCAGTGGCTCGCGCGGCACGTCGCCGATCACGATTGGCGCCCGGCACCGGGCGGACCAACGCAACGCGCTGCTGGTTGAGGTTCGGCGCAGCTGGAGGTACGAGACCCCAAGCCCGGCTACGGCCACGATCGCGCTTATCACGCCTACCGTCACTTCGGCGCTCACGGGCTCCACGTAACCATATGCACGGATCCGTGTGATTCCACCGTCCGGAGAGACATTCGCCGATCTTGGCCCCGGACCATGGGTCAGGATGACTTGACTCCCACGATGAAAGTTGCTCGCTGCCCGGTTCCTGCCGGTGAAGCCACCTCGGACCGCCTGGCGATCCGTAGAAGGGTTGCTGTCAGACTAGGAGGAACCTACGGGGCCTCGCTCACTGAGGTCGGGGTTGAACCCAAGCTTCGCGAGCACCTCGGCAAGTACAGCCTGTCGGTCGGCCGGGGCACCCTCGACAGTCATGCCCTTGCCCTCGCGGACCTGGCGATCCTCCAGAGCCTCCACGATCGCGGAGCACTGGTCGTACACCAGCTCGTAGCGGACGAGATACGGCGCTAGGTCGGCATACTGAAGCCGGGTCAGAAAGAACCGATGCACGATTGCGTTCCGGTACTCGTAAAGGTTACCGACTTCATTTTCCAAAATCTCGTCAATGACGCCGCGCCTGCGGGCCTCCCGGTAGATCTCCCGCTCGGTGAATTTTGCCCCTCCCGGCACTTGCTCCACGTAGTCACCGACGGTGACCGGATCTCCCGCGAGCTGCTTGTCCAAGATGATCGCCGTTCGAAGCAGCCCATCGATCAGCGAGACATACAGCACCATGCCCTCGATCAGGAACCCGTGCTCGTGCGCTCGTTGGAGCAGCAGTCGGGCAGCGGCGAACGCCTGCACAAATTGCCCAAGGCCCGTCGACTCAGCGCTCATGCCGCCAGAGTAAGCGCGTCTGGCGAGAATGGTCCTTCGGCGATGCGCCACTCAGCGCGCGACCGCCTTGCGCCCCGGGTGGTCCTCCACAATCTGTCGGGCGAGGTGTACGGGCGCAGGTCGGGCCGTTCGCCCGTCCCAGGCCAGCGGGTGGCCACACAGGCGTGCGCTGAGCGCCGCGAGGTTTTGGCGTGCGAAGACGCCATGGTTGAGGAGCAGGAACTCGGTGCAGGTCATCGCGTGCCAGGGTGTGCGCAGCTCTCTTGCTTCCTCGGTATCGAATCGCGTCTGGCGGTGGCCTGCTCGGACGCTGGACTGAAACGCCTTGTCGCTGCGCGATCGGTTGATCAGGTAGTAGGTGTCCGGGTGGGCCCTGGGCAGGTGGTAAAGCAGTTCAGTGGCTGGGACTACGCCGTCTCCAGCGTTGGCCCGGTTTCCGGTTGCCCTGACGGGCTGTGGGAGCTTGCCATCTGATGCCGTGTTGACCCTGACCAGTGAGACGCCGGCTGGGTTGATCATTCCAAGGTGGGGCAGCGCATCGACCTGCCTATTCCCCAGGCTCTTGTTGGTGGTGCCGGACCACAGCGGATACCGGTTGGAGCCGTCGATGTAGATGATCATTGGGATGTCGTCGTAGCGGGTGCGGAGCTGGTGTAGAGCCCGTTCTGCGTAGGCCCGGGCCAGGGCGGTGCGGGTGGCGGGGTTCGGTTCTTTGAACTGGCTCAGGTCGGTGGCGTGATGTGCGGCGATGGCGGCGGGAAGGTTGTTCCAGCCGTGGGCATCGGGGTGGTAGCCGAGCATGTGCCAGGGTGAGTCGGTTCCGTCGCTGATGAGGGCGGAGAGGCTGATCATGCGGGCAGCGGGTTGGTTCTGTTCGCGGGTGTAGAGACCGACGATGACGCATGGCTGCGGCTGCAGGGGCCGCGAGAAGACTCGGGTTGGTGTGGTGGCGGTAAGCCCCGCTGCCCGGAGGAGGTCTCGTACGGCAGCATGTGCGGGATGGTCGACGATGTCGGGCTTGGGCGTTGACGCTGGATCGATGAACTGGCTGACGGTACCGTGGACGGCCAAGGCGCGGCGAAGCTGTGGCTTGGGGTCTTCGGCGGGCTTGGCTGCGGCGAGTTCTTTGTTGCTCTCGGCGAGTACGAGGTGCAGGGCGGCGGGGGCCCTGGTGGAGATGACCTGCTCGGCGAGGGTGTTCCGGAGATGCGTGGGTCCGGGAGCGACCAGCATGTCGGTTTTGGCGCTGTCGAAGGTGATGGTGAGCGCGCCGTCAAAGAAGGTGCTCTCCGCAGTCGTGAGGCTGCTCTTGGGGAGATCGAGTACTTCGGTAAGCGCCTGGGCGGAGCGGTGGCGCTGTAGGTCGTCCTGGTAGACGACGCTGATGTGAATCGGCCGTGCTGCCGCGTTGACGGCCGAGGCGAGTTTCGCGTGCCGGTCGGGGTCGCCGGGGGCGTCGATGTTGCGTATGGGTGTGGTTTCCAGGACGAGCGACTGCGTGTTGAGCCTGGCGGTGGCGTACTCAAGTACGCAGTCGAGGAATCGGCGGCCAGGTCCGGAGCCGATGGGGTGCCTGTCGGGTGTGGTGGCGTGCCGGGCGCGGATGCGGGGGTGGGTCGCGAGGAGGTCGTCTGTGGCGAAGTTGGCGGGTACGCCGCGGATGCTGAAGGAGTCGACGAGTTGAGGAAGAAGCCCGGTGATCACGTTTCTGTTGGTGGGGCGGTCGTAGCGGTGTCTGGCGGTGAGCAGCATGCCGGTGTCGTCGGTGGCGATCCAGAGGCTCTTGGCGTTGCCGGGGAAGCCGGTGGTGGCGCTGATGTGGGCGTCGAGGTTGAGCAGGATGCCGGGGTAGCCGGGGACGGTGATGGGTTGGAGACTGATGTAGTGGATGCCTTGTTCGGCTCTGGGATGCGTCTCGGGAAGCGGGCGGTTGAAGGCGACGAGGTTGCCGTCGATGTCGGGACGGAGAAGCAAGTCCGTACCGTCGGGGAGCTTGAGCGCGCCTCGGAGGAGTTCGATGGTGCGCCAGGTGGCGACGTCGAAGACCCAGTTCGGGATGTCGGCGTGCGTCGCCGTGCCCGCCTGGAGGTACTTGGCGATGTGAATCGTGCGTGGCTTGGTACGGCGTAGCAGTGGGGCGAGGAGGTCTTCGAATGGTGCGCCGTGGCGGGCCGCGAGGTCTCGTTCGAAGGCGGCGAAGAGCCGGCTGATGATGGCGGTGTCGATCTTCTTACGCATCAGGAGCAGCGTGCCGGGTCCGTCGGGGTCCTTGCAGATGGTGGCGTAGTCGCTGGACACGTAGCGCAGGCCGAGGCTCAGGTCCCTGTACGGCAGGTTCTTCGGGTAGCGGGTGTATCGGCGGTTCAGGTCCTGCCATGTGTCGTTGACCTCGCTGCCGAGGGTGTAGCCGTGGATCTTCTCCGCCATCGCTTCGGTGTAGGGAAAGGCCAGGGTGCGCATCAGGGGTTCCTGTCGTTGATGCCGGCGAACGTGAAGAACGCGTCGATGGTGGTGCCGTAGATGGAACGGACCTGGTCCAGTTGGTTGTCGTCGCGCCATCGCTGGTGGAGATTGCGGACGAGGGAGGCAAAGTCGCTGCCCGGTGCGGCGCCGCTTCGATGGAAGGCGTTGTCGACCAGGTGAAGAGTTGTGTTGGTGCCGCCACGCCTTGCGCGCCCGGCGAGTTGAATCAGGTCAGCCAGGACGTCGGCGAAGATCGCGGTTCGCACGTCGGGAGGCAGGCGCCCGAAGGCGGGGTTGGACCTGTTGATGAGCTCGAGGTGTCTGGCGGCGAGGCGGTGGCGTACGTCGAGTTCCTGGCGCGGGTCCTCGCCGGGGTGCCGGTTGCGGCGGGCGTGGGCACCGGTGTGGGCAACCAGTGCGGATGGTTCGTCGATGAGCTTGATCGGCCGGACGCATACCCAGATGGAGTCGAGCGCGGACCGGCGGCCGACGACGATGTTGAGCCCGCGGGCAACCCGCGCGAAAGGTGAGATCAGCACGTCTCTGTCCGTGGTCGGGAAGGTCCGCAGTCGGCTGGCGGGGATGGCGAGTACGTCGTCGGGGATTTGCAGGCCGCGGCGGTCACCGGCGGGGACGGCGACGGCGATGCGGGTGCGGTGGGCACCCCCGGCGATCAGGCCGCGGCAGAGGGCGAGCATCTGCTCGTAGGAGTTCGTGACGAGCAGGACCCGGGCGCGGGCGCGACGTTCGGCGTCCCGGTGGTCGTGCAGATCCCGCAGCCTCTGTTCGAGGATCTGGTCCCAGAGCCCGGATCCGATGCCTTCGAGTAGTTGGGCCTTGCGGCTGCGGGCTGCTCCAGAGATGACGATCCCGCGATTGGTCGTGTGGTCGTTGACGGACGCGTTGCTGACGGTCAGCCTGCCAGTGCCGGCGTCGGCGTTGTCCGGGTAGTAGCAGACGACGTCGGCATGGACGTGGTTGGTGGGGGAACCGGGTAGGTAGGCGGTCGCGGAGAGCCCGACGATGACTCTAGTCGCGCCTGTGAGCGCGGGAGCTGTGGTGATTCCGAGGTCTGCGGTGTACGCGTGGGGGTCGCTGGAGAGGATCTCCGCGGTGAACTGCCGGTCGGAGCGGCTCTCCGGGTCTCCGGTGACGGCGAATCCGAAGACCGCCCGGCCGATCGGCCCTTCGGGTGTTGCCTGCCAGGAGGGAGCTCGGTCCAGCGCGGCTTCGACGTCGTCAGCGAGCCGCATGCCGCTGTCGCGCATCAGCGGCAGCAGGGCTTCCAGCTCGGCGAGCCCTTGCTGGAGTTCGCCGAGGAACGCCCTGCGTAGGAGAAGGTGGGCGGTCTGGAGCTGCGATGCCGAAACGGTGGGGTCTGCGGGATCGTCGTCCCGCCCGGTTCCACGGCCACAGTACGTTTCGTCCAGGTCGACGTCGTCGTTCGGTTCATTCTTGTCGGCGGTTGGCGCGGTGATCGTTTGGATCGCGCTGACGACGCCTTGGCTTCTCTTGTGGATCAGGTCGGATTCCGGTTCGTCGGCGACGACGAGGCGCAGTTCCTTGCGTAGGTCCGTCCAGCCGGCGGGTAGCGCGTCAGGGTCGGGTTCGTTCTGGGTGAACAGGGATTTGAACCTGTCGAGTTGGTCGTCGCTGGGACGGTCTTCGAGTTCGTTGAGGCCGAAGAGGCGGCAGGCGAGGAGGTTGTCCCATCGGCGGGGCAGGTGCAGCCTTGCCTGTTTGGGGCCGAGTGGGTCCTGCGGGTCGATGAACCCGTTGACGACGGCGGCCAGGTAGCGCTCGGAGAGGAACTCGACCCGGTGGATGGCCCGCTGGAAGGCGAGTTCGAGTTCGCCCGGCACGTTGTCGGATTCGACCTGTTCCTTGCGCTGGTCGTCGAGCTTCTCCAGGAGCAGCTTCTGCGTGTCACGACGGGCCAGGACGAGGGTGCGGCCGGACTGAGCGACCGCATGTCCCTGGAAGGCGTCGACCTCGTCGACAAGGACGATGTCGGCTCGCCGCAGCAGCAGCTCCTGCGCGCTCATCCGTCCGTGAAGTGTGCCGTTCGTGATGACGGGGAACGGCACCGAGCCCTGCTGGAAGTAGGCGTGGTTGGTGACGATGATCTTGGCTGGGCCGGCGGCTTGCCGCCATGGCGCCCACTTCTCGCAGGCTCCGATCAGCGGGCATCGGTGGCGGCCTTCAACGCCGGGCTCGTGGAGATCCGTACAGGGTTCCTGGCCGGGCTGCCATGCGGCGCCTTCTTCGTCGCTCAGCATGCAGGAGTAGCCGAGCTCCTGCCAGGTCCGCCTGGCACCGGCCGGATCCTCCGGTGCGTCGTTGGTGCGCTGGACAGCCACCTCGATGAGCCGTCGGTGGGACATGAGTGCGACAACAGGGATGTCGAGGCTCAGCGCCGCGAGGTCACCGCGGATGGTGGCGACGAGCTCCAGCGTGCTCTCGACATCAGGGGTGAGCAGGACAACGGTGCGACGGCCTCCTCGGTGGCTGGCGAGGTGGGTGGCGGCGACGCGCATCCAGACGCTCTTGCCGGAACCAGTGGGCGCGATCATGAGCTGGAGGGGCCCTGCCGCAAGCTTCAGCCGTTCGACGGATTGGCCCTGTGGCGTCCGCAGCTTCCGCGAGAATCCGTCTAGGACCTCCGCCAGGCGGAAGGTGTCGTCAGCCCGCTTCTTGTCGATCAGTTCGGCGGTGGCGTGCATGTCCGCGAGGTCGGCCACCACCGCGGCTGGTGCGGTGACGTCCAGAACCGGGACAGGCGGGTAGGGCATCGGTGCCCGCGGGATGAGGTAGGTGTTGCGCCGGAACTCGTCGCGGCTGGGGCCGGCGAGGAAGACCGACGAGCTGTAGCGCCTGCCGGCCAGCGCCTCTGGGGGGACACGCAGCGGGGTTGAGGCATCCTCCAACTCCTGCAACGCCGCTGTGATCACATCACCGACCGGCACACCGTCGATCACCTGCAGGAAGTCTCCGGCCTCAAGGTAGCGGGGCGACCGGTTGTTGCGCAGGTGCTCGTCGAGGCTGACGCGCAGGCCACCCTCTGTGGCCAGGCGGCGAGGGCGCAGGTGGATGAGGCGGTCGCTCGCATGCCGTTGCGTGGCGGTGAGGCCGTCGCGCCAGAGGCTCCACACCCCGAGCTGACCGGAGAGGAGGAACCGCGCGTCGCGGGGGTCGACTGCGGGCGCGCCTTCCCAGGTCTCCGTGGGGAAGAGCTGTTCGGCCAGGCCGAGCGCCAGACGCAGGGACGGTCCGATCAGGAACCGGTTGGCGGTTCTAGGAAAACGCGATCGGTTGCTCATCCGGCTGCGGCCCTCTTCACCTCGGTGAGGAATCGGTGAGACGTCGTGGCGAACCGGCGCCGCGATCCGGTGGCAAGGCGCAGCCGTTCGTTGAGGACCGCCACATAGCCCGCCCGGTAGTCGGGGATGACGATCAACAGGTCAGATCCACCGATGCTGCCCCGACGCAGCAGCTCGTTGGCCAGCCGCGCGGGGTCGGTGTAGTCCTTGACATCGACCCGCCAGGGCCGCCGTCGTCCTGGTGCCCTCACTTCCAGGTCGTACCGGTCGACGTGCGGCCACAGTCTCGCGGTGACGCCCGGCATCATCTCGAGTTCGCGGTGCAGGCGGACCTCCTCACAACCGGGGATGGTCGAGTACCGCCAAGCCGGTCGGACAAGGCACACCTGACCCTTGACCGGAACCGCAGTGGTGACCTGTGGTCCGCCCAACTGCGCGGCGCGCTCAACGTTCCACGCGCCGGCCACCGGTGCACGGCCCTTCGCCGTCTTCACGGTGATCGAACCGCCGAGAGCCTTCGTGTGCGGCGGGTAGGCACAGGCAAGCCGACCGACCTGGTACCGCATCGGGTACCGGCATACAGGGCACCCGAACCAGTAGTGCTTCCCCTCGTGCGCCACCCACGCCCACGCGGGGATCTCCTCGACTAGGCCCTCGCGGGGTAGCCGTGCGGCCTTGATCGCGTCGATCACCTCTGACATCTCCCCCGCCGCGTGTTCGACGACGGTCCGTCGCGCCCGCCGGTACCCCTCCTCCGTGCCCGTCGCCAGCATCTGTCCGTAGAGCCAGCCCTGCACCTTCTCCGCACTCAGACGCGGGACCGACCAGCCGGCGACATCGGAGGCCGTCATCGACGGCGCGAGGTTCTCCATCAGCAGGTCAGCGGCAGCAGCACTTAGCTGTCCGTCCTCCATTAACAAGACCTCGTCGCACGCTTCCCGCAGTGTGGCCGGCAGAAGCCCGGACAGCGGGCCGGTCAACAGGTCGGTGAAGGCCACCAGGGGCAGCAGAGGCTCACCGTGCACCAGGTGCGCAAGCGCTACCCGCCCGTGCAGTTCAGCCACCTGCCGCCAGCGCTCGCCGGGCGGTCCCGGCGACATCCAGATACTGGCGGCCTGCGTCACGGTGGCCACGACTGTGTCCCGGCCGAACCTGGTCAGATCCGCCGTCATGCGTCCCCTTCCTCCCCGGCCGCTCATCCTGGGCGACCCGCAACGCCGCAACCGGACACCGTGTGCGGCCTGATCGACGTCCGCCGCGATCGCGGCGCACAACAGAGCACGCCAACACAGAAGGCGGTGTGATCTGCGGGAACACACTCAACGTCACCGAAGTGGCGTCATTGCGCTCAAAACTAAAGCACAGATGCTAGCCTTCTGCACGCAGGTAAAGCATGAGGGGAGAATCGTGTCGAAGAAGATTCGGCCGGCAGCCTGGGCGGCGTCGCTGTTCGGCCGCGACGTGGCAGCCACGCTGACGGAGGCCATCCCGTCGGCCATCCAGGCCGCCGTCGGACGGCAGATGGATGGCCACTACGCGGTCCGCCTGACGTCGCGCCACGCCTTCGGCGGAGGCTGGCCGGCGCGGTACGAGGAACTGGTCAACCACCTCGGTGAGGTCCCCGGTGCCCAGACGGTGCGCCCGCTCGGCAAGAGCTACCGCATCGTCGTCATCAACAACGTCGCCGTGCTGCCAGTGGAGTACGCGAAGGACCTCGCCACCACCTACGACAGCCCTCGAGCCCTGAAGAAGATCAGCAAGACAACGCTTGAGCTGGCGCGGCTCTTCGGCCCCAAACCCGATCATGAACAGCCGGCCTTCGAAGGAATGGAGTCCGAGTCGGACGCCCACGCCACCGACCTCCTGCGCGGGCTGGAACCAGACGGTATCGTGATCATCTACTACGCCGCGCACGAGCGGCACGGACTGCTCAATATTGGATGGGGCCAGATCAGCGTGAGCCAGACCGGCACAGCGAGCTGGGTATCCGCACAACCCCTGCTCGTCCCGTCCGCAGACCCGATCCCCGGGCTTCGCCTGGTAACCCAGCCGTGGACCTCGGCCGCGTCGCCGCGATTCGACCAGGCGGAGCTGGCCAGCCCGATGCTGCGCGCCCGTAGCGCCGCCGAGCAGACCGCCGTTACCCGCGCAGCCGAACATAGCGACCACCAACAGCGAAGCGATGCCCAGAACTGACGAGCCCGATGACCTGTTCTCTGCCGGCGGCCTCCCCGTGGAGTCGCCCTCGGGGTCAGCCAGTGCTGTCGCCAGGCAGTTCGACTCGGCACGTCTGACACAAGCTCGCCAGCTCGCTGGGCTGACCAAGAAGGAGCTCTCCGACCGGGTCGGGGTCAGCGCTGCGGCCATCGGCCAGTACGAATCAGGGGCGCGGCCACGACCCGAGATTCTGATCGCCCTCGCCGAACACCTCGGCTACCCCGTCGGCTTCTTCCAGGTCGGGCGTCCCTACGCCCGCCTCGACTCCTCCGCAGCGCATTTCCGCCATCTTCGTGAGACACGTTCATACCAGCGCGCCAAGGCCGTCTCCTTCACCGAGCAGGTCTGGGAACTCATCTACGCCCTCGAACGGCGCGTCTTCCTGCCCCACGTAGACCTTCCCGGATTCGCCGGCGGCGAGATTCATCCTGGCGCAAGCCTTCCCACCGAGCCAGTCCAGGCCGCCCGAGCTCTTCGTCAGCATTGGGATCTTGGAACCGCGCCCATTCCGCACCTCGTACGCACCCTTGAGGTCCACGGCATCGTCGTCGTCCATGCGCCGGCCGACGGCGACTTCCGTACAGTGGACGCCTTCTCGACCTCCCGGCTACCGCGGCCGTTCATTGTCATCAGTCGCGATCGATCCCAGGATGTATACCGGCAGCGCTTCACCGCCGCACACGAACTCGCTCACCTCGTACTCCACGCCGACGCCCTTCCCGGTGACTCCAGGCATGAACGGGACGCCGACGCCTTCGCTGCGGAATTCCTCACGCCGCGCGACAGCATCAGCCCCCTCCTGCCCGCAAGGGTGAACTTTGCGGCGTTTGCTGAGCTCCAGCGCACATGGGGAACGTCGATCCAAAGCCTGATCTACCGCTGCCGAGAAGTAGGTCTCTACACCGACACCACTGCGACTCGCGCCTACCAACGCCTCAATCAGTCCAAGCCGGCCCTCGAACCCATCGATGGCTTCCCCGGTGAACAGCCGACGATCCTAAGAAAAGCCTTCGAACTGGCCTCCGACCACGGGCTGACCATCACCGCGCTGGCGCAGGAACTACGCTGGCCACCTGAACGCATCCGACAGCTACTTGGTGCTGTCACTGACCGACCAATACTCAACCTCATAAGCGGTGGCAAGACGCCAGAGCACATGCCACCAATGAGCGATCGCATTCGCCATCTAAAGGCAGTCAATGCGCACACAATCTAACCAGCTTGGCTGGACGACTTCCCCGCGGGCCAGCCCCGATTCGGGTAGCCCGTGTGTTCGCCGAACGGTCCGACAGAGCACCAATCGCTGACGGGGTCCGCGCGTCACGTATCCCCGGAATAATCTGACTCAGGATGCTCACGCGCAGAGGCTAGAGGCCATCCCCTGCAAAGCGGACCATCTGTCGAGTAGATGACGTTAAACCGTCGATCGTCATTCCTGTTTGCCCACCTGTCAGCGTTCAGGCAACTCGGGCGATGATGGAGGCAGGCTGACCGTAACGTCCGACGCTCGGAGGGCATACAGGGACCGGACACCGACCGGTCGACGCACCCGCAGTGACGTGCACCGACATTGTCGGCAAATGTCGATATCCAACTCCGACAAAACTTCGACATTGTGGTCCTGCCACAGGCTGCCGCCGCTATCGACAATGGGAACCTGACGATGCTGCCCGATCTCGCAGCGGCCGTCGACGGCGCCGGTGCTCGCTCAGATGCTTGGCGCTGCTCGGCCGACCCGGAACGATTTTCACAGGCAGCAGCTATCGTCTGCACACATCGTGACCGCACGTCTGCAGTAGACCGGGGGGTTAACAGCGATGGCTGACAGCGACGAGACCAAGGCCGCCCGCCGCGAGCTCGGCCGCCGGCTCGCGCAGTTGCGCAGGGCTGGCGGTCACACCCAGCACGACTTGGCGCGGCTCGTGCAGTACGGCCGCAGCTCCGTGGCGAACACGGAGACCGGTCACCAGCACCCGGACCGTGCCTTTTGGGCGCGCTGCGACACCGTGCTGCAGGCCGGTGGCATGCTCGTCAGGGAGTACGACCGCATCACCGAGCTCAACCGCCAACGACGACGCTCATCGGCGATCCAGGAGGCCAGGAGCGCGTCGGGGCTGGCGACGCCGACCGACGCTGGCCACGACGATTTTGGAGCGAATGGCGTTGCCGCTCTGTGGGAACGCGAGGACCGCATTGATGCCCGCCGGCTGGCACTGAAGTCTTCCGTCGATGACAGCATTCGTCTCGCGTATCTGGAGAACGAGGTCCGCCAGGCAATCGCCGACAACGAGCGTCTCCCCCCGGTAATCCTCGTAGCGCGTATGCGACCGCTGCGCTCCTACGTCGACCAGCTCATGGAAGGCCGGCAGCACCCGCCGCAACGCGCCCGGCTCTACGCCGTCGCTGCTCACCTATCCGGACTTCTCGGCGCACTCGCCCTTGACCTCGGCGCATTCGGTGCGGCTCACGCCTATGCCGCCGAAGCGTTCGACCTCGCTGAGGCTGCCGAGCAGTCCGACGCGCAAGCCTGGGCACGGGCCACGCAAAGCCTGATCGCCTTCTACGCCGGCGACTACCATGACGCGCTGGCCTACGCCCAGGACGGCCTGCGCCGTGGCGGCACCAGCGGGCACCGCATCCGCCTCACGATCAACGGTCAGGCGCGAGCCCTCGCCCGTCTCGGAGACCGGTACGGCGTCGACCGCGCCGTCGACCACGCGTTCACCATGCTGTCCGACTACCCGGCCGGCTCGTCGGTCAGCGCTAGCCTCGCCCTCGGCCCGTACTGCCCAGCCAGGACCGCGGCCAACGCGGCGACCGCCTACCTGGCGCTCGGCCGCACCGCGGGCGTCACCAACCATCTCACCACCGCGATCGCCGCGTTCGACACCGCAGGGTTGGCTGGCCCGCGTGCGCTCTGCCGCCTCGACCTGGCCACCGCGCACCTGCACGCCAACAGCCCCGACCCCGAGGAAGCAGGCGCACTGGCGGTGGAGGCGCTCACCCTCACCGCGGGCCAGCGTTTCGAATCAGTCAACCAACGCGCCCATCAGTTCCTCGCCGCTGCCCACCCCTTCGCTTGCCACCCGCAGCTACGGCACGTCGCCGACCTGCTCGCCGACCGCACACCGGTCGCTGGCACCGGACAGGCCGTTCTACCATCGCTGTCATGAGCAGCCGGGAACTGGCCAGCCAGCACCAGCGCTGGACCGCCTACCAGGACCTGCCCAGACTCACCAACCACTGGTACTGGCGCCCGGGCTGGCGGGCCGACCGCCAGTTCTACACCTGGCACCTCACCTTCGAACATCAACCTGAACTCCACCACCTCGTCGCCGACCTGCAACGTCAACTCGCTCTGCCCGGACTGGACTTGGTACCGCCCGACGGGCTCCACCTGACCATGCAAGGTCTCGGCTTCACTGACGAGGTCACCAATACCGACGTCGCAGCGGTAGTCGCCGAGACTCGTCGACGCTGCGCCGGCCTGCCGCCGCTGGAGTTGTCGCTCGGGCCGGTCGACCCCGACGCCGAAGGAATCGGCTTGCTCGTCCGTCCCTGGGACTGCCTCGAACACCTCCGCGCCACCATCCGAGGTGCCATCGGCGCGGTATGGCAGACCGTGCCGGAGGCCTCAGACGGATTCCGGCCACATGTGACGATCGCCTACAGCGGCGGTCAGGCATCGACCGGACCAATCCGCACCCGCCTTAACGCCCTCCGCCACCAGCAACCCGCCCAGGTGACTATCCGACAAGCATCGTTGATTGCGCTACGTCGAGAACACCGCAGCTACCGGTGGACAACAGTGGCGACTGCGCCCCTTGACGCGTGAGGCGTTCGACGCGGGCGGCGAGAAGCCGTGGCAGCACGGGGCGATGAAGTCGACCCGGGACAGGTCGGACCCGGCGGCATTCGAGGAGACGAAGCAATGGGCGCGTGCAGGTTGCACCGTTCGGTGAACTGCACCAACGCCTTGCGCCCGTCGCCTCCGACGGAGGTGCGGACGTAGCAGAACGAGGTGTCGGTGTCGACGACAAGGCGCTTCACGAGGATCTTCCAGCAGTAGGTGATGGGCGGCTGGCGCTGATAGGCGAGGGTGTCCCGAGCAGGTCCAGGGCGCCCTGGAGTTGCCGGAGGACGACTTGGGTATGGCGCCAGTCGGCGGAGGCAGGGTGGTGGCCAGCGGCGGCGGTAGTGAGCAGCCACCAGGCTGCCCACACCCGGTGCCAGCCCAACGCCCATCGGGCAGCGGAAAGCCCGCCCCGGTCGGCTTCGGCACCGGGGTGGCCGCCTGCGGCGACGTAGGCGTGGATGAGTTTGCTGAGGAGTCGGGGTTCGGTCGGTCTGCGGGTGCCGAACCAGGTGGCTAGGTCGAGTAGGCCCGGTCCGGTGAAGGCCTTGGCCCAGTCAACGAGGCGGCAGCCGGCGCGGCTGACGTGCAGCGAAGTGCGGTGGAATTCGCCGTGGCACAGCCCGAACGGTGGTCGCTCGGCACCGTCGGCTCTGTGTCGTGCGGTGGCAGCGAGTCGCTGCAGCACCGCTTCAATCCCTTCCGCATCGTGGGTGAAGCGCCCTTGCCGACGGAGTTCGTCTAACGCGTCCAGACCTTGCCCTGGTAGCCGCGCCAAGCCCCCTTCGTCGAAGGTCGGGAGGTTGGGGATGCCGGCAGTGGCGTGAGCCCACTGGGCCGTGGCGGCAGCCTCCGCGAACGTCGCGGTCCGGCTCGGCTCGCCAAGGTCCTCCATCAGCATGCCCAGACCATTAGGGCGCATTGTGTAGCCGCTCAGCAGCGGGACTGGGGCTTGCTGGTTGTTGAGCGCGCAAAGGACGGTCGCTTCGCCCGTGAACGGTGCGGTGGCGATCTTGCAGATCAGGCTGCTCCCATCGGGGAAGAACCAGCGCTCGACCGAGGACAGCTCCCATGTCTGGATGATTTGTCGCCGCGTCGGTACTCGTCGTGATGCGGCGAGCAGGTCACCTCGTAGCTGCGTGCGGAGCTGATCATCGAGCATGGCGCTGTTCACCGTGCACCCGCGCCCTGCGCACAAGCAGCGGCGCGCTCGAGCGGCGTGAGGGCGGCATCGAGGTGCGCCGACATGCTGGCGGGCACCCGAGGATGTGCGGCGCGTTGGAAGGCCCGGAAATGCGGCAGTAGTCCGCGTAGCACCGGGCGTCGGTCGAAGAAGGTTAGTGCATTGCCGGTGCTCTGGGCCCGGCGTAGCAGCGACGTCAGGGCAACAATCTTGTCGGAAGTCGAGGCGAGCAGGACGGACTCGTCGTCGACGCGGATGGGCGGGCTAGGTTCGTCGAGGGCGCGGTGTTCGGCCTGAAGGGCGGCGATGATCCGGGCGACCTCGCTCCCGTAGTTGGCGGTGAGGGTCTGGTAGATGTCTGTTTCTGTCGGGGCGAATTCCGGTGCGTCGTGCAGGAGCGCGGCGACGATGACGTCCTGTGCTGGGGCGGGGACGTGTTGCCCGATGGTCACTGCGACGCGCAGTGCGTGGACCAGGGCTGGTCGGTCGTCGATGGTGTGCCCCGCGCACCACGCTCGAGTGTCGCGGAGGGCGCGTTCGATCGCGGCGGGGCGGGGAGGCGATAAGACCGTCATACCCTGGTACCTCCTGATTGCCGTACGATCGGCGGCATGCCGGGGCCCCTTCCGCAGTGGTGTGAACAGACCTGCGTGGTGTGTCCGGCTCAGCAGCTCGGGCCGGGCCAGTTCGATGTCATCGATCGGCCGGGACCCGAGTTCGCGTACCGACCTGACCTGGGGTGGCGGGCAACCGCGGACGGTGTCGCCGTTTGCGTTCATCCGTTCCGGGTGGGCCTTCCCGCCGGCCGGTACGCCTCGGACGGGGAACTGGTCCCCGATCACGCGCCCCGACCGGCGCCGACGGCGGCGGCGCTGGAGTTGCCCGCCGACGTGGTCGATCTGGATGGTTGGCTCGTAGCGGTCTTGCGGCAGGCACCCGCCGAAGGGATCTTCGCCGCTGTTGCCCGCGCCGAGCGGCTGGCCGCCGAACGGTTCGGAGCGAAGGAAGCGGTGACGGCCCTGCGGCGGGTGCTGTCGGTGGAGTTGGCTAACCGCTGACCCCGGCGCCGACCCGCTCGTTGAGGTCGAAGTCGAAGTCGTGGCTGCGTCCATCCCGGCCGAGGCCGGCCGCCTGGTAGCGCTCGTTGAGCAGGCCGAGACGTCGATTCACCTCGGCCGAGTCCAGCCAGTACCGCAGTGGTTGCTCTCCCCACCCGGCGGCGGCGTAGTAGGCGTCGGTGATGCCGCCGCGGGTGTAGGTGAACTCCTCCAACTCGGTGGCATGAGGGAAGGTGACGCCCAAGTCGCTCTGCAGGCGCGTCATCAGCGTGAACTGGGCCAGCACGGCGTGGATCATCTCGTCCACCGGCGCCGGCACCAGCAGTTCAGCGGCGCGCTCGTCGCCGCCGGAAAGATCGAACACGGCAGCTTTGAGCGCCAGCACGCGCAGCGCGTCGTCCAGCAGCGGCGCGGCATCGCGCTCGAGCGACCAACGGCTGATTGCCGGGTAGCCGGTGAATGTGGCCCAGCAGGTGGAGTACTTCATCGACGAGCTCTGCAGCCGGCCGTAGGCCGGGTGCTCCTGCATCTTGTCGAGGATCTCGGCGGCCCGACGGCCAACCTCTCCGACCTCCGGCATGGATGAAATGGTCATGGTGCATGCCCTCCCAAGGGGGTCGTGGACACAACGGACCGTCACGCCGCATCGCGGCTGCGGTCCCTCATCGCCAGCGACGTCGACGCGGGCGCTGACTCAAACATCAGAAGTCGTCGGTGGTCGTGTCGATAAGGGCCGCCGTTCATCTCCGACAATCCGTTGACATGTATCTACGGCGGATGTTGGCGATGCCGGGATTGTCAGTGGATTGTCAGAACCGCCTGGCAGGACTGGCCGACACTGATCAATTCGTCTTAGGTCGCTCTATGCCGGCGTAATCGCCGCCGCTGCGCTGTAGTCACCAGCCAGCGATGCCAACTCACCGAGGGAAGGTTCGCCGTGCCTGCTGCCAAGAGGCTCATGCCCCTCCTGATCCCACCGCTGGTGGCGCATTCGTTCATCGCGCCGCAACTGCTGGCGTCGATCGGCCGGCAACTCTCCGCCGACGGGCCTGTCCACGAGCAGGTGCATCGATGGCCTGCTTCACACGGTCGGCGTATTTGGCAGACGCAATATCCCATTCACTGATTATTGAAACCCGCGGAGGATGTTGTGTACGAGCAGGATTTGGCCCGCTATGGATACCGCCAGGAGTTGTCTCGTCAGTTGAGGTTCCGGGATCTGGTCGCGTACGGGTTGGTGTACATGGTGCCGATCGCACCGATGGCGATCTTCGGCAGCGTCTACGCCGGCTCCGGTGGGCTGGTCGCCTTGGCGTACGTGATCGGTGTGGTGGCGTTGGTGTTCACGGCGTTCTCGTATGCGCAGATGGTGAAGGCGTTCCCGATGTCGGGCAGCGTCTACAACTACGCCGGCCGCGGCATCAGCCCACCGGTCGGGTTCCTGGCCGGCTGGGTGATCCTCCTGGACTACGTGCTCGTACCGGGGCTGTTGTATCTGGTGGCGTCGGTGGCGATGCACGCGACAGTCCCGGCGGTGCCGGTGTGGCTGTGGCTCCTCGGGTTCGTCGCGGTCAACACGATCGTCAACTCGGTCGGCATCCGCATGACCGCGGTGGTCGGGTGATGCTTATCGGCGAGCTGATCGTGCTGGCGGTGTTCCTGGCCGTCGCCGGCTGGGCCCTCGCCTCGGGTAGGGGCCGGTTCAGCTGGGCGGCGTTCTACAACTCCGACACCTTCACCTGGTCGGTGGTGGCCGGTGCGGTGTCGATCGCCGTGCTGTCCTTCCTCGGTTTCGACGGCATCTCGATGTTGGCCGAGGAAACCAAGGGCGGCTCCCGGCAGATCGGCCGCGCGATGGCCGCGGTTCTCGTCTTGGCGGGGGTGCTATTCGTAGCGCAGACATGGCTCGCGGCGATGCTCGTCCCCGACCCGGGTGTGCTTCTCGCCGAGGGTGATCCGAACGGGACCGCGTTCTACGACGCCGCAGCCGTGGCTGGTGGGGGGTCGCTGGCGACGCTGTGCGCAGTCGCGACAGCCATCGCGTGGGGATTACCGAACTCGATGGTCGCGCAAGTCGCCACCTCTCGGCTGCTGTACGCAATGGCCCGTGATCGGCAGCTGCCGGCGTTCCTGGCGAAGGTGTCGATCCGCCGCAACGTGCCAATCAACGCGACGCTACTCACCGGGGCGGTGTCCCTGGCGCTGGGCCTGTACATGGCGACCCGTTCGGACGGTATCACCCTGCTGTCCTCGTTGATCAACTTCGGGGCGATGGTCGCGTTCCTGGTCCTGCACGTCTCCGTGGTGGTGCATCACCTCATCCGGGAGCGCAGCGGGAACTGGTGGGCGCACTTGGTCATGCCCGCCGTCGGCTTCGCGGTCTTGGTGTGGGTGGTGGTCAACGCCAACATCGCCGCCCAACGCCTCGGCCTGGCCTGGCTCACCCTCGGCGTCATCGTCCTGGTTGGCCTGTACCTGTCCGGCCGCCGGCCGGCACTGTCGGGGTTGGCGCCCGCGCAGCCGCAGGCGCGTCACGTGGAGCGGGTGTGATTGGCATGGACACGTTCACCTACCGGCCGGCTCGGGACGAGCTGGCGTACACCTTCGGCGGTCGGATGCCGGTGGCGCACGTGCGCGGCGGTGACGTGTTCACCGTCGTGACGGAGGACTGCTTCGGTGGTCTCGTGAGGGGGCCGGCGGACCTGCCGTCGCAGGTGTGCCGCATGCCGTACCTGAACCCGGTGTCCGGGCCGTTCTTCGTCGAGGACGCCGAGCCCGGCGACACCCTCGCCGTCCACCTCGCCGCCATCACCCCGGCGCGGGACTGGGGTGTGTCGTCGACGTTCCCGCACTTCGGGGCACTGACGTCCACCTCCCACACCGCTACCCTGCAAGCGCCGTTGGAGGAGCGGGTGTGGGTGTACGGCATCGACCGGCAGGCCGGGACCGTCCGGTTCGAGGCCACCCGCAGCGATCACGGCGTGGACCTGCCGCTGGACCCGATGATCGGCACGATCGGTGTCGCCCCCGGCGGGTTCGAAGCCCGCTCCACACTCGTGCCCGACACCCACGGCGGGAACCTGGACACCCCGCATCTGCGCGCCGGCACCACCCTCTTCCTAGGGGTGAATGTTCACGGGGCGATGCTGGCCCTCGGCGACGGGCACGCCCGCCAGGGCGAGGGCGAGGCCTGCGGCGTCGGCGTGGAGATCGCCACGACCACCACCCTCGCGATCGACGTCATCAAAGGCGTCAGCACGCCTTGGCCGCGGTTGGAGACCGACCGGGACGTCCTGACGATCGGCTGTGCTCGTCCGTTGGAGGACGCCTACCGCATCGCCCAGCACGACCTCGTCGGCTGGATCAGCGCCCTGACTGGCCTGGAAACCCTGGACGCCTATCAGCTCGTGTCGCAGGCGGGGCGGGCGCCGATCGGCAATGTATGCGACCCCAACTACACCGTCCTCGCCGCCGTCGATAAGGCACTGGTCCCCGATGCGGGTACCGCGTATGGCGGGGCACACGAGCGGCTGCGGCGACTCACCGCCGGGCTGCGGTAGGAGCCCGGCGATGCCCGCGTCGATCCCGCGCCTGTCGCTGCGCGATGAGCTGTTCCTCCTCGGCCACGACGACGACACCGGACACCCCCACGTGCACCGGCAGACCCTCGCCCTCGGGCTCGCGGGCGCGGTCCTGATCGACCTGTACGTGGCCGGGCGGGTGACCCTCGACCTGAACGACGACACCCGCGCGGCAGGGCACCAACGGATACACCCGCACGTCGACCGCCCAGGCGGGGACCTGATCGCCGACGCCGCGGCCGCCACCATCCGTGACGCCCACCCGCTGCTGCGACGGTGGCTGCGAGGGTTCTCCGACGACCTCTACGACCGCACGCGCGCCGGTCTGTTCGCCGGCGGGATCCTGCGCCAGCACACCCGACGGCGCCTCGGCGGCCTCATGCGCGCCGACACTTACCTGCCCTCCGACAGCAGATGGGCAGTCATCGCTCGCTCCCGTCTGCGCTACCTCGCTGCCGGTCACGAACAACCCAATGACCACACCGCCGCCCTCGCCGGTCTCGTCGCTGACCTCGGCCTCACCCACCACCTCTACCTGGACGACGACACCCCAGCCATGACCAGCCGCCTGAAGTCCATCGCCGCGCAGCACTACCAACCGGTGCGCGACATCATCGCCGCCGTCGACGCCGCCGTCGGTGACCTGGCCACCGCCGCCTACCGCTAGCCCTGTCCGCTCACCTCGAGGAAGCCCACCGTGACCAACGAATCCCCCGTGCGACCTCCGACCGGCAAGCCCCGCCCGGTGGGCCGGGGATCCATGAAGGTTATGGCCGCCGTCGGTGTGCTCGGTCTGCTCGCTGCCGCCACCGCTATCCCGACCTGGACGGGCACCGGCGGGCCGGTGCAATCCCCACCCTCGCTGCCAACCACCGTCACGTCCCGGCCGGCCGTGGCACCGTGTCCGTCGCCCGCCGCCCTGACCGCGGGCCAGCTCAAGACTCGTGCCCAACAGAAACTCGACCAGGCGCCGACGCGTCTGTCGGCGTCGTCTCCGACCCAGCAGGGCCTCAAGACGGTAGGGCCAGGGCCGTCCGGCTGTGATGCCATCCCGGGCCGGTTCGCCTACGTCCATCTACTCCAGTGGGCAACGGACACCACGATCGGAGATACCAGCACGACCAGGCGGACCGTGCTGTTCGAAGAGCAACGCTGGCGTGCCGACGACGCCTCCGGCCGCGTCATCCGCAGCCGCTACCCGGGCGGCAACCAGCCCACCGACGACAGCACCTACTCTCCCGGCCAGATGGACGGACCCCTCGGGCCGATCGCCGCCGACCCGACGGCACTCACCGCGCAGATCGACACCGCGCAACCCCGGTTCCTCGGCCCCACCGCCGTCATCCGCGGCCTCGCCAGCCTGCTCGGCTGGCGCACCCCCAACCAAGCCGCCCGCACCGCGATCCTCACCGTCCTGCGCGACACCCCCGGAATCACCTACCACCCATCGGTGACTGACCGGGCAGGCCGAACCGGCATCGGCGTCAGCGCCACCTCCGACAACATCCGCTTCCTGCTGATCCTCAACCCCAGCACCGGCGAACTACTCGCCTACGAAAGAGCCGCACTTACACCGCCAGCCGACAGCGACCAAAACGGCGCCTTCGTCGACGACTACCACCTGTTCCTCGTCCACACCCACACCACGAGCAGCGCCAACTCCTGACCCCGCCAACAGCCTCAAGGGAAATCCCATGAACACTGTCCCGCGCATCCGCGCCGCCCGCTGGGCAGACAAAGACCACGTCGCCGCACTCATCGCCGACGCCCTCCAAACCAGCCCTCTCGCAACATGGCTCATCCCCGAACCAAGCCCACGGCGCCGCATCCTCACCGACGTCCTCGCCATCTGGATCGAACACGCCATGTTCTACGGCGACATCTACCTCACCGACGACGCCACCGCCGCCACCGTCGGCTTCCACCGATACCGACCCATCCCACCCCCCGCGAACTACCCCACCCGCCTCAGCGACGCCGCAGGCCCCCACGCTGACCGTTTCGACCTCCTCGACCGACTGCTCGCCAAGGAGCGACCCACCGAACCCCACTACCACCTCGCGTTCCTGGCCGTACAACCCACAGCCAGACGCTCCGGACGCGGCACAGCCTTGCTCAACCACCACCGCAGCCGACTCGACCACGTGAACCTCCTGTCCTGGACCAGCACCACCACCGACGCCCAGAACATTCACATCCGCCACGGCTACACACCACAACCGACCATCAACCTGCCCGAAGGCCCAACCCTGAGCACCATGCGCCGAAACCCGCGCCATCACACCCCTGGCCAACCAAAGCCAGTCCCACCACAAGCCAACGAACCCGCGCCATTCCATCCAGTTCCGTGAGCATGCGATCCGCAGGCCAACCGTCGACAGAAAGGACGACGGCTCCCCCACCTCCCATCGAGAGCTGCCAGCCCAGTGCTTTGGTGGGAACCAGCGCGGGCTCCCGCAGCCGCAGCGGCCGACCGGGGAACACGTTCACGATCGCCGCGCCTTGTCAGCTGCGGCCCGCCTGGTTGAGATAGTCGGCGGCGTGGTCACCATCGCTACTGTGTGCGGCTGTCTGGCATGCCGCCCTGCAGATCAGCGAGCCCTACACCGTCGCCTGCAAACAGATCGCGGGCCACTACGTGCACCACCGGCCGATCCTGACCGGGGCCATGCAGGACGGCACCGCCATCACCTACACACTCGCGGCGCTGCACGCGACCGGCTACCGGGTCGACATGGAATTCTGGGGCGGCGAGGCCGAGTCCTGCTGTCCGCCGAATCCGCCTCAGCCGGGCACGTAGCAGAGGAAAGATCCGATGCGTAGCGACTGGACCGCTCTGCCGGAG
The DNA here is from genome assembly GCF_040675595.1 of Micromonospora sp. NPDC049580. Classification (NCBI taxonomy): domain Bacteria; kingdom Bacillati; phylum Actinomycetota; class Actinomycetes; order Micromonosporales; family Micromonosporaceae; genus Micromonospora; species Micromonospora sp. NPDC049580. The sequence goes on along the minus strand of NZ_JBFAPG010000005.1, from coordinate 5,431 downwards.
AGTGTCACGGCAGGGATCGCCGAACGGGTCGGCGGAACCTTTGACGTCACCTCGGCTTCCAGTGGCAACCACGCCGAGATCACCTCGACGGTGACCGGACCCGCCGGGCGGATCTTCGTCAAGGCTGCCTCCGGCGAGCTGAGCGTTCGGTCGCTGCGCTACGAACTCGCGGCCACCCGAGCCATCGACCGGCACCCGCCCGCGGTCCTGTGGCAGTTCGAATCCGATGGCTGGCTGGTGGTGGGGACCGAACATCTTGCCGGTCCCCACCCCGACCTGTCACCCGGCAGTAGGGACCTCGATCTGCTCCTCGCCGCGCTGAAAGCACTTCAAGAGACGCCTGCGCCTGGCGAGATGTGGTTCACCCCGGCAGCCCGGCTCGGGTTCGCGCACCCGGCGATGAATGGCGAGACACTTATCCACTCCGACGTCAACCCGGCCAACTTGATCGTGACGCCACTCGGCCTACGGATCGTCGACTGGGCGTGGGCAACAGGCAGAAGAGTGGCTAACCCAGCCTCCCGCATGGACGGCGACCGACCGTCAGGTCCTGGACCACTTCGCGTCGAAGAACGCAACAAAGTGGGCCGTCAAGTCCCGGCAGAGCGCCGCGCTCTGGGTACACGACCTCGCCTTGTGGACCGGCGAATGGGCCAACCATCGGACCTACGGCCGCCGGTCAACCCATCAGCCATAACCGGAACCACCCTCTCGCCGCGCGGCACCGGCAGCGGTCGGCCCAACTCCTCAACTAGCCAGCAGGCCCGCTCGGGACGGCACATCAGGTCACTCAAGCGGACAGGTCCATGGCGGCCCGGACAGAGAACCAGCCGCGCTGCTCCCAATCTGCTCCCAAGGTAAGCAGCACATACAGCGAAGCCCGTTACCGACTGATCCGGCAACGGGCTCCTGACCTGCACAAACTGAGAGTGGGCGATGCTGGTATCGAACCAGCGACCTCTTCGGTGTGAACGAAGCGCTCTCCCACTGAGCTAATCGCCCTCAGCGCCACTGACTCTACCCGATCGTGGAACCAGACCGGAAATCCGGGGTCAGTGCGTCGCGAGGTACTGCATCGCCTCGGCCACCACGTCGATGCCGAAGCTGAGCTTGAGTGAGAGCCAGACCACTACACCCACGAAGACCAGGCCGACGACGCCGAGCACGAAGCGCAGCGGCAGCGACTGTCGCGTCACCCACTGTGTCCAACCGTGCACGTGTCGGCGGGTGAAGCCGAGCAGTCGGCGGGCCCAGTGGTATTCGACGGCCCAGATGCCGAGGCCGGCGATGACCAGCAGCCAGCCCGGCCCGGGTAGCGGGATCAGGGCGATGCCGATGGTGACCACCAGCGCGCCGGCGATCGAGATGAAGATCTTGAGGGCGATCCGGCCGGTGGGGTTGGCGCGGATCAGGTCGAGGGTGGTCGAGATGCGGTCCCGCCAGCGGGGGCGTCGCGGGGGCTCGCCGACGACGAGGACGCCGCCGGTACGGCCCGTGTCGGGCGTCGACCGTCCGGGTCGCTCGGGTTGCTCCATCGACACGTCGTACCCCCGCTTTTCGGCTGCTCGGACCGCGACTTTCGGCGGACCGGACGCGGCCACCGGATCCACTGAGGATCGGTTCGTGACCATTTCACCCCCCAGTGTCGCTCGGGCCCGTCACTGCAACGGCCGACTGGACGTTACCGGAGTAAGTCGACGACTGAGCCACCCGACGCCGGGTGGAATCACGCACTGGGCAGAACCGGAAATCCTACATGAATGCTCACATTCACGCGGCCTTTCCGTCCCCCTTCCCACCACTGGGTGAAGTCAGCGTATGGCGGAGCGTAGCCAGGAGTAGCACCTGAGTATGGGAAAAGCGGGACACGCGCGTTCCGCAGCGGTGCCGGGGGGAGAACGTCCATGAGTGTCATCCGACCGACGACCGTAGAGGTCGAGACGTCGCTAAGGCTCGTCGCACCTGACGCCACCGCCTTGCCGGTGCGTGCCAGTCTGCGTTACGACCCTGCTGACCCGTATGCGGTCCATGTCCTGTTCCATGCCGAATCGGCCGGGGGCGAGGCGGTGAGCTGGTCGTTCGCGCGCGAACTTCTGGTCACCGGCCTGGACGAGCCGGCGGGCATCGGCGATGTGCGGGTCTGGCCCTGGGCCACACCGCGGGGCGACTTCGTCGCGCTGGCCCTCTCGTCACCGGACGGCAACGCCCTCTTCGAGGTGCCGCGCAGCGTCCTGGTGCGTTTCCTTCGACGGACGTACGTCGTCGTCCCGCGCGGCCGCGAGGCCGAGCACCTGGACGTCGACACGGCGGTGAACCGGCTGCTCGCCGGTCGCTGAGCACCGCCCGAACGGGCAACACCGGCCAGACAGGGCCGCGCGGACTCGGCAGATCCGCGCGGCCCTGGCACACCCGGGGGTACGCGGGCAGCCCGACCCGGCGTCGCCGGCGCTCAGCCGTGGGTGGTGATGCCGCCGTCGACGGGGATGACCGCGCCGGTGAGGTACGCGCCAGCCCGCGAGGAGAGGTAGATGGCGGTGCCGGCCATGTCCTCGGGGCGCCCGATGCGGCCCAGCGGCACCTGCTGCTCGATGGCGGTCCTGCTCGCCGGGTCGTTGAGGGCGAACGCCATCATCTTGCTCTCGAAGGGGCCGGGCGCGATCGCGTTGACGGTGATCTGCTCGCCGGCCAGTTGGTGGGCGAGGCTGCGGGTGAGCATGTGCACGGCCGCCTTGGTGGCCGAGTACGCGTACACCTCCATGAACGGCACCCGGATGCCGTCGATGGACCCGATGTTGATCACGCGGGCGGGGTCGTCGGCGCTGGCTGCGGCGCGCAGCGCCGGCAGCAGCGCTGTGGTGAGCCGGAAGACGGCCTTGACGTTGACCGCCCAGAGCTTGTCGAACGCGGCCTCCGGGTAGCTCTCCAGCGGAGCGCCCCAGGTGGCGCCGGCGTTGTTGACCAGCACGTCGAGACGGTCGACGCGCTCGCGGACGGCGGCGGCGAGGGTCTCGGCGCCCGCGTCGGTGCCCAGGTCGGCGGGGATCGCCTCGCAGTGGCCCTCGGCGGAGAGTTCCTTGGCGACCGTCTCGCAGACGTCCGCCTTGCGGGACGAGATGATCACGCGGGCGCCGGCTCGGACGAAGCCCTGGGCGATCATCAGCCCGATCCCCCGCGACCCGCCGGTGACCAGGACCGTCTTGCCTTCGACCGAGAACAGCTGCGTCATGCCCATCCCATCGCGTGTCGGCGGGTCCGCCGGGCGGTCGGGCGGACGGCGGGCGCCAGGCGGCCACGGACCGCACAGCGCTACCGCCGGGTAACGTAGCCCGGCCGCGGGGATCGTCACAAGCCTCGGCGCCGCCGCGCACGTTGATCGGGATGCGGTGACCTGCGGTTCGGGCTACCGTCGCAGACGATGGTCTCCACCGATCCCTCCCCCGCGCCATCGATCGGAACGGCGTCACCCGTACCCGACGAGATTTCCACGTTCGCGCTGGCCGACCTGGCCGGTGACCCCGGCTGGCGGCGGCCGGTGTTCGTCGAGCGGGAGCTGTTGATCCTCACCACCCGGGGTCACGGCGACGCCGAGCTGGACTTCCACCTGTTGCCGTGCCGACCCGGCACGCTGCTGCGGGTCCGCGCCGGTCAGGTGCTGCGCTGCGCCGGCCCACAGTTCGACGCGACGGTGGTCGGCTGGACCGCCGACGCGCTGCACGGCCTGGCCGTCGACCCGGACGCCCCGCAGACCTGGCGGCAGTTGGCCGGCGAGGACGAGGACGCGGTGATCAACGAGGTGAGCCAGTTGGCGGTGGACTGCCAGCGGCACGGCGGCGCCCCCGCCGGTCGTGCGCTGCTGCGCCACCAGCTCGCCGTGCTGCTGCTGCGGCTGACGCTGCCCGGTATGGCCCGGTCCGGGCACCGGCCGGAGGTCGAGACGTTCCAGCGATTCTGCCGGGAGGTCGAGCACGGCTACCAGGTGACCCGGCGGGTCGAGGACTATGCCGCCGCGCTCGGCTGCTCGGTGCGGACCCTGACCCGCGCCTGCCTGGCCGTGACCGGTCGCAGCGCCAAACAGGTCATCGACGAGCGGGTCGCGTTGCAGGCCGCCCGGCTGCTCGCCGCGAGCGACGAACCGATCGCCCAGATCGGCCGTCAGCTCGGCTTCACCGAGCCCACCAACTTCGGCCGGTTCTTCACCCGTGAGATCGGGGTCAGCCCGGGCGCGTTCCGCGCCGCCCGCGATCAGCCGGCCACCGGGCGGGTCGTCCGACCCCGACCGGCGGTCGAGCCGACGGGCGCCAACAGCGGGCGGTTCCGCTCCGGCGCCGCCGTCGAACCGGCCAACGGCGGTCACGCCACGCGGTCCGGGAAGCCCACCGGGTCGGGCGGCGGGATCGGGCGGGCATGATGGCGGGGTGCAGATCTCCGCGCGCGGCGACTACGCGGTACGGGCGGCGCTGAGCCTCGCGACCGCGTACCCCTCGCTGTTGTCCACCCAGGCCATCGCCGCCGAGCAGGACATGCCCCGCAAGTTCCTGGAGGCGGTCCTGGCCGATCTGCGCCGGGCCGGCATCGTGCGCGCCCAGCGCGGCGCCGAGGGTGGCTACACCCTCGCCCGTCCGCCCCGCGAGGTGACCGTCGGCGCGGTGCTGCGCGCGGTGGAGGGCCCCCTCGCGGGCGTCCGCGGCCTACGCCCGGAGGAGACCCGCTACGAGGGCGCGGCGGAGAACCTGCCCGGCCTGTGGGTGGCGGTCCGCGCCGCCGTGCGGCGGGTCGTCGACGAGGTGAGCCTCGCCGAGATCGTCAGCGGTCGGCTGCCCGCACACGTCCGCAAGCTCACCGCCCTGCCCGACGCGTGGGAGCCCCGCTGACCCTGGTCACCGGGTGTGGATGACGTCGGCCGTGGGCAGCCGGGGCAGCCGCTCGCGCCAGGCGTCCGGGCCGGGGTGGCCCACACTCATCAGCAGCAGCGCCTCGTGCCGCCCGTCGGGAAAGAACTCCCGGGTCACCCCGGCGGCGTCGAACCCGGCCATCGGTCCGGCGGCCAGCCCCGCAGATTGTCGGGTCGTGCCGCGTCACCGTCCACCCGGGACGAAGAGGGGGTTTCGGAATTCGCCCGTTCGGGAATGTTCGATCTCGACACGGCAGGGAACGGTGACGAGGGGAGACCTCCGATGGGCCTCATGTTTCGCAAGCGCAAGAAGTACGGACCGATCATCCTGAACTTCACCGAGAACGGCTTCTCCTCGTGGAGCATCAAGATCGGCCGCTGGTCCTGGAACTCGAAGGCCCGGGCGCACCGCGTCGACCTGCCGGGTCCGCTGTCCTGGAAGCAGGACAAGTCCCGGTCGTAGCGTCCCGGGAGTCGAGCGGGGTGCCCGGGCCTTCGAGTTCCAGGACCAGCGGCCGATCTTGATGCTCCACGAGGAGA
>NZ_JBFAPG010000004.1:0-46631 GCF_040675595.1 Micromonospora sp. NPDC049580 | reverse complement strand
TGGGCCCCAGCCTCGTCGGCCAGGGCCCATCGGGACGTGCGGTCGGTCAGTTGCCGCCGTTGGGGGCGCCGTGGCAGCGCTTGTACTTGCGGCCCGAGCCACACGGGCACGGCGCGTTGCGGGACGGGCCGTTGCCGGCGTCGGCCTGGTTGGGGACCGGACGTCGGGACCCGGCGGTCGGAAGCGTCGGGCCACGCAGCCCGGAGGCCGGCCGCTGCGGGGCCGACGGCGCGCTCCGCCCGGGGGCTGCCGGCGCACTCTGGACCGGCCGGCCCACACCGAGCGCCGGTGCCTGCTGCTGCTCCTGTTCGACGTTGACGGCGCCGGGGCTGGCTTCACCGTCGATGGTCGGAGCCGAATACTGCAGACCCTGCCGCTGCGGCGAGCGGTTGAGACCCTTGGCCCGGATCTCCACCGGCTTGTCGAGCAGCGTGACCTCTTCCGAGTCGGCGGCCGGCTCCGGCTCGTTGACCTGGACGTCCACGTTGTAGAGGAAGCCGACGGTCTCCTCCTTGATGCCCTCCATCATGGTGGCGAACATGTCGAAGCCCTCGCGCTGGTACTCCACCACCGGGTCGCGCTGGGCGTACGCCCGGAGGTTGATGCCCTCCTGGAGGTAGTCCATCTCGTAGAGGTGCTCGCGCCACTTGCGGTCGATGACCTGGAGCAGCACCATCCGCTCGAGCTGGCGCACCCCCTCGGTGCCGAGCTGCTCCTCGCGGCGGTCGTACGCGGCGTTCGCGTCCTCCTTGAGGCGGGCGACCAGGAAGTCGGCGTCCATGCCGGCCCGGGAACCGCCGGCCTCCTCCTCCAGCTCCTCGATCGTCACGCCGACCGGGTAGAGCTGCTTGAGGCTGGACCAGAGCTGCTCGAGGTCCCAGTCCTCGCCGTAGCCCTCGGAGGTGGCGCCCCGCACGTACGCCTCGACGGTGTCGTCGATCATGTTGCGGACCTGGTCGGAGAGGTCCTCACCGTTGAGCACCCGCAGCCGCTCGGCGTAGACGACCTGGCGCTGCTTGTTGAGCACCTCGTCGTACTTCAGAACGTTCTTGCGGATCTCGGCGTTCTGACCCTCGATCTGGGCCTGGGCGCTCTTGATCTGACGGGTGACCATCTTCGACTCGATGGGCACGTCCTCGGGGATGTTGAAACGCTCCATCACCGCCTCGACCGCGCCGGCCCGGAAGCGTCGCATCAGCTCGTCCTGCAGGGACAGGTAGAAGCGGGACTCGCCCGGGTCGCCCTGCCGGCCGGCGCGACCGCGCAGCTGGTTGTCGATCCGCCGGGACTCGTGCCGCTCGGTGCCCAGCACGTACAGGCCACCGGCGGCGGCGACCTCGTCCGCCTCGGCGTCGCAGGCCTGCTTCCAGGTGGGCAGGACCTCTTCCATCGCCTTGGCGTAGTCCTCCTCGTTCTCCAGCGGGTCGAGACCGCGCTGGCGCAGCTCGTTCGCCGCGAGGAACTCGGGGTTGCCGCCGAGCAGGATGTCGGTGCCGCGGCCGGCCATGTTGGTGGCCACGGTGACCGCGCCCTTACGCCCGGCCTGGGCGACGATCTCGGCCTCCCGGGCGTGGAACTTGGCGTTCAGCACGTTGTGCGGGATGCCCCGGCGGCGCAGCAGCTGGGAGAGGATCTCGGAGTTTTCCACCGAGACGGTGCCGACCAGCACCGGCTGGCCCATCTGGTGCCGCTCGGCGATGTCCTCGATGACGGCGTTGAACTTGGCCTTCTCCGTCTTGTAGATGACGTCCGGCCGGTCCTCGCGAACCATCGGGCGGTGGGTCGGAATGCTCACGACGCCGACCTTGTAGACCTTGTTGAACTCGCTCGCCTCGGTCTGCGCCGTACCGGTCATCCCGGACAGCTTGTTGTAGAGGCGGAAGTAGTTCTGGAGGGTGATGGTGGCCAGGGTCTGGTTCTCCTGCTTGATCTCCACCCCCTCCTTGGCCTCGATCGCCTGGTGCATGCCCTCGTTGTAGCGACGGCCGTGCAGGATGCGCCCGGTGAACTCGTCGACGATCAGGACCTCACCGTCGCTGATGATGTAGTCCTTGTCGCGCTTGTAGAGCTCCTTGGCCTTGATGGCGTTGTTGAGGTAGCCGACCAGCGGGGTGTTCACCGACTCGTACAGGTTGTCGATGCCGAGCCGGTCCTCGACCTTGGCGACGCCGCGCTCGGTGACCGCGATGGTGCGCTTGGAGTGGTCGACCTCGTAGTCGCCCTCGCCGTCCGTGCCGGGCTGGAGCCGGGCCACGACGCCGGCGAACTCGCCGTACCAGCGGGCGGAGTGCTCGGCCGGGCCGGAGATGATCAGCGGGGTGCGCGCCTCGTCGATGAGGATGGAGTCGACCTCGTCGACCACCGCGAAGTTGTGCCCGCGCTGCACCAGCTCGTCCTTCGACCAGGCCATGTTGTCGCGCAGGTAGTCGAAGCCGAACTCGTTGTTGGTGCCGTACGTGATGTCGCACTCGTAGGCGGCCTTGTGCTCGCTGGCCGGCCGGTTGGGCAGCACCACGCCGACGGTCAGCCCGAGGAACTCGTGCACGCGACCCATCCAGGCCGCGTCGCGCTGGGCGAGGTAGTCGTTGACGGTGACCACGTGCACGCCGTCGCCGGAGAGCGCGTTGAGGTAGACGGCCATGACCGAGGTCAGCGTCTTGCCCTCACCGGTCTTCATCTCGGCGATGTTGCCGAAGTGCAGCGCGGCGCCGCCCATCACCTGGACGTCGTACGGCCGCTGGCCGAGCACCCGGGCGGCCGCCTCGCGGGCCACCGCGAACGCCTCCGGCAGCAGGTCGTCGAGGGTCTCACCGTCGGCGAGCCGCTCCCGGAACTGCTCGGTCATACCGCGCAGTTCCTCGTCGGTGAGGTTGACGTAGTCGTCCTCGATCGAGCTGACGGCGGCGGCGATGGCCTTGAGCCGGCGCACCATGCGGCCCTCGCCCGCATTAAGGACCTTTTCCAGAATCGACACGGATCAACGCTCCCCTAGACAGTCTCGAACCATCGTAGGCGCTCCATCGGCGCGATGGTCACTGGTGGCGGCGGTCCACCCCGCCGAACCCGACATAATTCGCGCACGGGGTCCGCCCGGGACGTAATCCGGTTACGCCTTCGGCGAACGTTCCGGCACGATGCACGGGTGGAGCCTGTGGAGATCGTCGAGGACGGCGTGCTGCTGCGACCCTGGCGGGAGGCGGACGCCGACGGCGTACACCGCGCCTGCCAGGATCGGGACATTCAGCGTTGGACCACCGTACCGCGCCCATACCTTCGCGAACACGCCCGCGGTTTCGTCACGGAGCTGAGCGCGCAAGCCTGGGCGGACGGCACCGGGGCGCCGTTCGCGGTCTGCGACGCGGCCACCGGCGACCTGCTCGGCTCGTGCGGGCTGATCTCCATCGACCGTGCCGGCACCGGTGAGATCGGCTACTGGACGGCCCCGTGGGCGCGCGGCCGGGGCGTGACCGTCCGGGCCACCCGGGCGGTCGCCCGCTGGTCCTTCGAGAAGCTGGGGCTGCGCCGGCTGCTCTGGCAGGCCGAGGTGGGTAACCACGCCTCCCGGCTGGTCGCGCTCCGGGCCGGGTTCCGGATCGACGGCCGGCTGCGGCAGGCGAACCCGGCGCCGGACGGCGGCTCGGACGGCTGGATCGGCTCGCTGCTGCCCGGCGAGGTGCCCGAACCCGGATCGACCGGGCCGGCCGACCCCGGCACCCTGGTCGCCCGCCGGGCCGCCGTCTTCGGCCGCCCACAGCCGACCCTGTTCGCCACCTCGGCGGCCGCTGAGCTGCGGCTGCGACCGATGGAGGAACACGATCTGGACGCCGTGGTGCAGACCTGCCGGGACCCGGAGACGATCCGGTGGACCACCGTTCCGGATCCGTACGACCGCTCCGACGCGCAGGGGTACCGGGACTACGCCCAGGGCGCCTGGGCCCGGGGGGACTCCGCCTGCTTCGTGATCGCCGACCCGGACGACCGGTACGTCGGCACTCTGGACCTGCGGCTCTCCCCCGCCGACCCGCTGCTCGCGGACGTGGGCTTCATGACCGCCCCGGCCGCCCGCGGGCGGGGTCACCTGCCGGCCGCCCTGATCGCGCTGAGCGCCTGGGGTTTCACCACGCTGGGACTGGCCCGGATCGAGTGGAAGGCGAACGTGGGCAACACCGCCTCCCGGCGGGCCGCCGAGAAGGCGGGCTTCACATTCGAGGGGACCGCTCGGGGCGGGGTCCAGCACCGGGGTGAGCGGGTCGACACCTGGGTGGCCGCGCTGCTCGCCGGGGATCTGGCATGACCGGGGCACCGCCGGTCGTCGAGGCGCACGGGGTGCGGCTTCGGCCGTTTCGGGCCAGCGACATCGCGGACCTGGTCGAGGGCTGCGCGGACCCGCTCAGCCAGCGGTTCGTGTCCAGCATGCCGGCCCCGTACACGGAGGTCGACGCCCACTGGTGGGTCGAGGCCGGCGCACCGGCGGTCTGGGCCGGCGGCGGCGCCGCGTACGCCATCGCGGACCCGGCCACCGACCGGCTGCTCGGCGGGGCCGGGTTGAGCAACCCGGTGCCCGGCCGGAGTCAGGCGGAGATCGGCTACTGGCTGCGGCCTGCGGCGCGGGGGCGCGGGGTGGCCACGGCCGCGACCCGCGCGCTGAGCGAGCACGCTTTCGGCGCCGGGACGCTCCGGCTGGAGCTGCTCACCGAGCTGGAGAACGCGGCGAGCCAGCGGGTCGCGCTGGCCGCCGGCTTCCGGTACGAGGGCCTGCGTCGGTCGGCCGGGCAGCGCCGGGACGGCGGCCGCCACGATCTGCTGACCTGGGTACGCCTCGCCGACGATCCCCCCGGCCCGACCCCCCGGCTGCTGCCCGACCTGCCCGACGGGGTGCTCACCGATCAGGTGGTGGCGCTGCGTCGCCTCGCGCCGGACGACGCGGAGATGATGTACGGGCTGCACAGCCGGCCGGAAGTGGTCGCCAACCAGGCCCCGCCGGTGCCACCGACGCCCGAGGCGATCGAGCGGCGCTGCCGGCTCGCGGAGAGCGCATGGCTGACCGGCGACATCGCCCGGCTGCTGATCGTCGACGTGGCCACCGGCGAGCCGGCGGGCAGCTGCGGCCTGTCGTACACCGAGGTGACCAGTGGTGAGGCGTCGATCGGCTACGCGCTGCTCCCGCGCTGGCGGGGGCACGGCCATGCCACCCGGGCGGTCCGGCTGCTCGCCGACTGGGCGTTCGGCCTGGCCGGTATCGCCCGGCTGACCGCCGGCACCGTGCCGGAGAACACCGCCTCGCATCGCGTGCTGGAGCGGGTCGGCTTCCAGCGCGAGGCCCTGTTACGCGGTCGCCTGCCCGGCCTGGCGGGTGCTCGCCTCGACGACCTGACGTTCGCCCTGCTGCCGGCCGACCTGCGCTGACGAGACACGGGGTTGTGGCGGTCGCCCACCACAACCCGGTGCTCGGCGCGGGTCAGGCCCGGCTCAGGTGTCGAGCGAGATGATGCCGTAGTCGTAGGCGTGGCGTCGGTAGACGACGCTGGGGCGGCCGGTCTCCTTGTCCTGGAACAGGTAGAAGTCGTGGCCGACCAGCTCCATCTGGAACAGGGCGTCGTCGATCGTCATCGGCTCCGCCGGGTGCACCTTCTCCCGGGCGATGTGCCACGGCTGGTCGTGCTCCTCCTCGACCCGCTCCGCCACGGCGGTGCCGGCGCGGGCGCCAGCGCCCGGCGCGGACAGCGGGGCGGCCACCAGATCCGTGACCGGCAGGTCGGCGGTGGCGGCGGCGACGGAGATCGGCGCGTGCCGACCACGGTGTACGCGGCGGCGGTCCGCCGCACGGCGTAGCCGGGTGTCGAGCTTCGCGATGGCGGCGTCGAGCGCGCTGTAGAAATCGTTCGTGCAGGCCTCGGCCCGAATCACGGGGCCCCGGGAAATGCAGGTGATCTCCACCCGCTGGCAGTGGTCGGCCTGGCGCGGATTGCGCTCGTGAAACAGCTCGACATCGACGCGGATAATCTTATGGTCGTAGCGTTCGACCTTTGCGAGTTTCTCGGCTACGTGTACCCGGTAATGGTCCGGCACTTCGACGTTGCGGCCCTTGACCACGATGTCCACGTGACCTCCCTTGTTCGGACGTCTTCGATCCGGTGGCCCGGCCGCGCGCCGTGGGGAGACCCGCTGGCGTCGACCGGTCAGTACGGCTACGCCTCCTCTCACCGCCGGGGGCGGGATGGAACGACCTCCTACCCCTGACAGCGAAACGCTAACTCCTGTTCGCCTGGCAGTCACCCCATGTTGCCAAGACCGCCCGGGATTTTTCGCACCTCATACACCAACGGGTGAAACGGAAACACGGTCGGTTACAACTGGTGCCTTTTCTCGGTCGCGGCGAGCACCGCAGCGACGCCCGGTGGCCGCCCGCTCGCGGTCAGCATCCGGGCCGCCGCGGCCAGGGTCACGCCGGTGGTGACGATGTCGTCCAGCAGCACCACGACGGGGGCGCCGCCCGCCCGGCGACGCCCAGCCGACGCGCCGGACCGGGGTCGGAACGCCGCCTCGGCCGCTGCGGCGCGGCCCGCGCTGTCCAGCGTCACCGAGTCCGGCCGGGGCAGCGCGCGCAGCGGACGGTGCACCCGCGCCGGCCAGCCGCCCCGGCGCAGCCGGCTCGCGCAGTGCCGGGCCAACCGGTCCAGGTGGTCGCCGTAGCGGGCGCGGGCCGCCGCGGCGGTGTCGGGCACGGGCACCAACTCCAGCGGGCGGACTCCGCCGACCGCCGCGACGACCACCTCGGCCAGCAGCGCGCCCAGCGGGCGGGCCAGACCGTGCCGGCCGTGCTCCTTGTACGCCAGCAGGGCCTCACGCAGCGGGCCGGCGTACGGGCCGAGGGCGACGCAGGGCGGCAGCCCCGCCGGGGCGGGAGTGGGGCGGACCGTCCGGGGACGCAGCAGGCCCAGCGCCGTCACGCAGGCGGGGCAGAAGCCGTGCCGCAGGACCGCGTGCCGCTCCCGGCAGCCGGCACAGTCCGCGGGCAGGACCAGGTCGGCGAGGTCCGCCCAGAGCCCCCGCACGGCGTCAGTAGAGGAAGAACGGGGCAGACGGGTTGCTCGGCCGGACCCCGGCCGGCGGCGCGGGGACGTCGCGCACACTCTCCGGCTCGATCCGTTCGAACGGGCTGCTGCGGTACGCCACCTTGTTCGCCTCGTACATGTACGCCCCGGTGGGCACGCGCACGCTGCGGTTGGTGGGGTACGCCGTCAGGTGGTTGACCTTGGCGCCCACGTCGGTGCGCAGCGGGGTCTCCAGCGCCCCGTCGACGCTGATCTCGTAGATCGCCGGCTGGCCGGCCGACCCGGCCACCACCAGCCGATCCTCGCCGATCCAGTCCACCGCGGTCAGACCGGTCAGCGAGGTGACCAGGGCCCGGGGCGGGCCGACGGACATCCCGCTCCCGGCGCCGTCCAGGTTGATCGCCGCGACGTAGAGCCGGCCGCCGGCGACCAACGCGACCCGCTGACCGTCCAGCGCGGCGGCGACCGCGGTGACCTGCGGCGAGGGCAGGTTCAGCGGCACCTCCGACATGCGGGCGGCCTCGTCGAAGCGGTAGAGGCGACCGTCGGCCACCACCAGCCCCTGCGCCGGGCGCGAGTCGACGGTACGCAGCCACACCGGGCGGCTGATCGAGGCGTACTCCGTGTCGCCGCGGTTGAGCGCGGCCACCGTGTCCGCGCCGGCGCCCACCGCGAGTCGCTGCCGGTCCTTGCCGCTGGTCACCACCATCGCGGCGAGGACCCGGTTGGCGCCCCGCGCGAGGCCGGCGGACACGATGTTGCGGTTGACCTCGGCCGCCAGGGGCACGACACCGCCGGGCTCGCCGACGAAGTCGAGCGGGCGGATCGCGCCCTCGTAGACGCCGAACCGCTGCGGGCCCTCCCGCACCGGGTAGAGCGGCTGGGCCAGCCGGCGCTCGTTGAGGTCCTGTACGGGCTGTGAGTTGTTGCGGATCTTCAGCTCCAGCTCGCCCGGCAGGTCACCCAGCGACCAGGCGAGCTGGGTGATCACCTGGTCGACCCGGTTCTGGTCGTCGCCGGACATGTCCAGGTTGACCTCCCAGCGGTTGTTCGCGCCGGTGGCGTTGTTGATCAGCTCGGTGCCGTCGGGCAGGCCGACGACGCCCGGCCGCAGCCAGTCGGACGGGCCGCCGACCAGCCAACGCACGACCTCGTTGACCCGGCGCTCGTCCGGCACAGCGAACGGCAGATAACGCTGGTCGGGCACCAGCCGGGTGCGGTCGGAGCTCCAGAAGTAGATCGACTCGTCCTGGTAGTACTGCTGCAGGGCGACGTCACTGAGCAGCAGCACGTTCGGCGGGTCGAGGACGTACTGGCCGGCGCGCTCGTCGTTGTCGGCGCCGCCGAGCGAGGCGCTGCGCAGCCGGAACTCGTACTCGGTCTCGGTCGCCACCGGCGGCGCCAGAGTGCCGTTGGTCCGCAGCACACCGATCTGCTGCACCGAGATCTTGACCGTGGTGGTCGAGTCGCTGTTGAAGGTGAAGACCGATTCCCGCAGCCGGACCACGGTCAGCGCGACCTCGCTGCCCTTCTTGTCCTGCAGGCGGAGCCTGTGCTCCGGGGCGATGAACGCCTTCACCCGCTCGTACGCCCGGTCCGGCTCGCCGGCGGCGGCGGACAGGAAGTTACGCACGAACGCCTCGTTGTCGCTGCCGCTGGCCGTACGCGACGGGGGTTCGCTGCTTCGGCCGTTGCTCGACCCGGCCTCGGTCGCCGTGCCGGCCTTGCCGTCCACCCGCACGTCGGACGACGCCGGGATGCCGCAGCCCGCGCTGAGCAGCAGCGCCGCGCCGAGGGCGCCCAGCAGTGGTCGAGCCCTCACGAGCGCACCTCCGCCCGCTGGCCGTCCCCCGCTGGCGCGGGGCCGATCGCCAGCGCTCCACCGGTGCCCGGCCCGATGGCCAGCGGGCCGCCGTCGCGGGGGCCGCCGAACGGCAGCGCCGCGTCGGCGGGCACCAGCCGCAGCGGCGACGTGGTGAGCCGGTCACCGGCGCGGGCCGGCAGGGTGAGCCGGAACTGGGCGCCCTGCCCGGGCGCTCCCCAGGCTTCCAGCCAACCACCGTGCAGGCGGGCGTCCTCCAGGCTGATCGACAGACCCAGCCCGGTGCCGCCGGTCTGCCGGGCCCGGGACGGGTCCGCCCGCCAGAACCGGTTGAACACCAGCTTCTCCTCACCCACCTTCAGCCCCACCCCGTGGTCGCGGACCGTGATCGCCACCGCGGTGTCGTCGATGCCGAGGGTGATCAGCACCGGCCGGGCCTCGCCGTGCTCGACGGCGTTGCCGACCAGGTTGCGCAGCACCCGCTCGACCCGGCGGGGGTCGACCTCGGCGATCGCCGGCGTGCTCGGCAGGTCCAGTTCGATCTCCACGCCCACCCGCTCGGCCAGGCCGGTCAACCGGTCGACCACCCGGTGCACCACCGGCACCAGGTCGGTCGGCTCGGCGTCCAGCATGGCGAAGCCCGCGTCGAACCGGCTGATCTCCAACAGGTCGGTGAGCAGCTCCTCGAAACGGTCCAGCTCGGCCTGGAGCAGTTCGGCGCTGCGGGCCACCGCCGGGTCGAACTCGTCGCGCTCGGCGAAGATCAGGTCGGCGGCCATCCGGACCGTGGTCAACGGGGTCCGCAGCTCGTGCGAGACGTCGGAGGTGAACCGGCGCTGCAACCGGGACATCTCCTCCAGTCGCAGGATCTGCCGTTGCAGGTTGGTCGCCATCTGGTTGAACGAGGCGGCCAGCAGCGCGAGGTCGTCCTCGCCGTTGACCACCATCCGCTGGTCGAGAAGGCCGGCGGAGAGCCGCTGGGCGGTACGCGCGGCGACCCGGACCGGGTTGACCACCAGCCGGGTGACCAGGGCGGCGAGCAGACCCAGCAGGACCACCAGGGCTATGCCGGTGGCGACGACGGTGGCTCGGGCGTCCGCGGCGGTGGCGTCCTGGCGGGTCAGCGGCACCAGGTAGTAGAGCTCGATCTGCCCGAAGCGGGTCGGCACCGGCGAGCCGTAGACCAGGTACTTCGTCGGCTCGCCGGTGAGCCGACCGGTCTGGATCTGGCTGGCCACCTTGCCGCTGGCGACCGCGGCTCGCAGCTCCTTGCTGAGCAGGGGCTGGACGTTGACCGCCGGCGCTGTGCGGGTCTGGATCACGGTCGGGTAGTCGGCGGCGGTGATGGCCACCACCACGCCACTGGTCTGCTGTGGGTCGCCGCCGGCCAGGTAGTTGACCGTGCCCTCGATGGTCTCCTGAAGCTGCGCCTCCTGCGGCTGACCGTAGAGGGAGACCTGCTTGGCCGCGTAGCCCGCGCCGCCCTTGACCCGCAACTGGACGTCGGTGCGGGCGTTGTCGAGCAGGATCGTCGTGATCTTGTCAGCGATCAGGTACGCGAAACCGCCCACCAGCAGGCTGGAGGCGACCAGCGTGATGGTCACCACCCGGACCTGGAGCGAGCGGCGCCAGGTCTGGTGCGCCCGGGCCACCAGCCGCGCGCCCCGGCCACTCAGCGCGCGCCACAGGTCCCGGCCGGCGTTGAGCCGGCGGGCTGCCGTGGTCTGGGGGTGCGGGGGCGGCGAGGTCGACACAGTGTGACCAGGCTATCCGGTGCCCGCCTTGTAGCCCACGCCCCGCACGGTGAGGATGATTTCCGGCCGCTCCGGATCTGGCTCGATCTTGGCGCGCAGCCGCTGCACGTGCACGTTGACCAGTCGGGTGTCGGCCGCGTGCCGATAACCCCAGACCTGCTCCAGCAGCACCTCGCGGGTGAAGACCTGACGCGGCTTGCGGGCGAGCGCGACCAGCAGGTCGAACTCCAACGGCGTCAGCTTCACCTCCTCGTCGTTGCGGCTCACGGTGTGGGCCGGCACGTCGATGGTGATCTGGTTGCCGGGCGGGCCGATGGTCAGCATCTCCGGCGCCACGTCCTCGCCACGGCGCAACCGGGCCCGCATCCGGGCCACCAACTCCTTGGGCTTGAACGGCTTGACCACGTAGTCGTCGGCACCGGACTCCAGGCCGAGGACGACGTCCACCGTGTCGCTCTTGGCGGTCAGCATGACGATCGGCACGCCGGATTCGGCACGGATCGACCGCGCCACGTCGATACCACTCATTCCGGGCAACATGAGGTCGAGCAGGACGATATCCGGCCGACTGTCACGAAAGGCGGCCAACGCCCGCTCGCCATCGGCCACGAACGAGGGCAGGAAACCCTCACTGCGCAGCACGATGCCGAGCATCTCGGCGAGTGCGGGGTCGTCGTCGACCACCAGTACCCGGGCTCTCATGGGATTAATATTGCATCCCCGTTCAGTTCGGTGGGACCGGCGTCAGCCGGCACGGATAGTGCCGCCGGCAAACCAGTCACCGCGACCCGCGGCGGCGGCGCCACGTGGTGCGAGGTCCAGCGCAGGGATCGGTTCCCGGGCCGGCTCCCACCATGATCCCCCCTCGGCGCCGTCCGGCGCCACCGTAGCCCCCGGCCGGCCGCGCTGTCGCCATCCGGACGACGGGTCGCCGCCGCGATCCGGCGGGCGCTCAGCCGAAGAGCGCGCGGCCCCAGTGGTCCCCACCGTCGCGCACTCCGGGCGGGCAGGCGAACAGGCCGCTGGAGACGTGCCGCAGATATTCGTTCATCACGTCATGGCGGGCCAACTGGGTCTGGATCGGCACGAACTGCCGGCGCGGGTCCCGCTGGTAGGCGATGAAGAAGAGGCCGGCGTCGAGCCGGCCGAGACCGTCCGAGCCGTCGACGAAGTTGTAGCCCCGCCGCAGCAGGTGCGCGCCGTTGTTCCGGCTCGGGTGGGCCAGGGCGACGTGGGCGTGCTCGGCGATCAGCGGCTTGCCGTCGTCCCCGCGTGCCGCGAAGTCCGGCTCGTCGAATTCCTTGCTGCGCCCGAGCGGGGCGCCGCTGCCCTTGGTCCGACCGACGATCTCCTCCTGCTCGGCCAGGGAGGTCCGGTCCCAGGTCTCCACGAGCATCCGGATCTTGCGGGTGACCAGGTACGACCCGCCGGTCATCCAGTCCGGCCCGTCGCCCGGCTGCACCCACAGCTGGTCGCGGAGCAGGTCGGTCTCCTCGGCCTTGAGGTTGGCCGTGCCGTCCTTGAAGCCGAACAGGTTGCGGGCGGTCGCCTGGTCCCGGGACGTCGACGACGTACGGCCGAAGCCGAGCTGCGACCAGCGGACGCTGACCACCCCCATGCCGATCCGCGCCAGGTTGCGGATCGCGTGCACCGCCACCTGGGGGTCGTTGGCGCACGCCTGCACGCACAGGTCGCCACCGGAGATCGGGGCCTGCAACGCGTCACCGGGGAACCTGGGCAGCTCGGCCAGGGCGGCCGGCCGGCGGTCGGCGATGCTGAAGCGGTCCCGTCCGTCGGCGTCGCGGAACAGCGTCGGGCCGAAGCCGATGGTCAGGGTGAGCTGCGACGGCGGGAGGCCGAGCGCCTCACCGGTGTCGTCCGGCGGGGCCTCCGGCATGCCACCGACCGCGCCGAGCACCCCGGCGTCGCGGCCGGCCGTCATGCGCACGGCGGCGGCCGTCCACTCCTGGAGCATCTCGACCAGGCGGGCCCGGTCCTTGGTGATCACGTCGAAGGCGACGAAGTGCAGCCGATCCTGCGCCGGGGTGACGATGCCGGCCTGGTGCTCCCCGTGGAACGGGACCGCGCCCGCCGGGTGGTCGCTGGCCGCCGCCGGGCCACGGGAGTCGCCCACCAGCGCGCCCGCGCCGGCGGCCACCCCGGCGACTCCGGCCACCCCCGCGCCGGCGAGCGTGATGGCCCGTCGGCGCGTCAACCTGCTTGCGCTCATCGACTCGACTCCCCCTGCGTCCCGGTCACCGGGCGACGACTGCGGCGACCTTGCTGATCGGCTCGGCGAGCGCGTTGATGCCGTCGGAGAGCTCCTTGAGCTCAGCCTTGCTCAACGCGGTGTGCAGCTTCCACCCGTCGCCGTCGCGGTGCTTGCCGAGCTGCGCCTCGACGTTCGCGAACTCGGTGTCGAGCTGCTTGACCAGCTCCGGCGAGCGCTGCTCCAACGCGGGCCGGAGGGCGGACAGCGCCGCCTTGGAACCGTCCAGGTTGGCGGCGAAGTCCCACAGGTCGGTGTGCGAGTAGCGCTCCTCCTCGCCGGTGATCTTGCCGCTGGCGACCTCGTCGAGCAACTCCTTCGCGCCGTTGGCGAGCTGGAGCGGGGAGAGCTTCTCGGCGTTGGCCTTCGCCACGACCTCCTTGACGTCGACCAGCAGCCGGTCCGCGATCGGGCCGTCCTTGCTGATGTCGCCGGACTGCCAGAGGTCCTTCTCGATCCGGTGGAAGCCGGTGAACTCCATGCCCTCCTCGATGACCTCCTCGCGGCCGTCGATCTTGGGGTCCAGGTCGCCGAAGATCTCGGCCACCGGCTCGATCCGCTCCCAGTAGGTGCGCGCGACCGGGTAGAGCGCCTTGGCCTTCGCCACGTCGCCAGCCTTCACCGCGGCGACGAACTCCTCGGTCTTCTCCAGCAACGCGCCGGTCTGGCTCTTGACGTAGCGCTGGTAGTTGTCGGTGGCCCCGGCCAGGGCGGCGTCGGCGGTCAGCGGCTGCGCCGACCCGCTGACCTTGAGGGCGCCCCGGATGCCCTTGCCGCTCATCCCCGGCTTGCAGGCCGTCTCGTACGTGCCCGCCGGCAGCTCGACGTGCAGCTCGCGGCTCAGCCCGGGGGCGATGTTCTCCACCTCGCCCATCACCCGGTCGCCGGAGGCGTACACGTAGAACTCGGTGACCTTCGCGCCCGAGTTGGTGATCTTGAAGGTGGCGGTTCCGGCGCCGAGGTCGGTCGTGCCGACCTCGCAGGCGGTGTCGGTGGCCTTGACCACGATCGCGCCGCCGGCCGCGCCCGCCTCATCCTTCTTGGAGTCGGAGCACGCGGCGACGCCGGTCGTCGCCAGCACGCCGGCAGCGGCCAGCGCGAAGAATCGGGTGGTACGCATCTGGGCTGTCTCTCCTCGTGGGGTCAGGCACGCTGCGGCGTTGCTGCCGCGTCGGCCTCGGCCTCGGTGCCGGTGTCGGCCCCGCGCTCGGTGACGGTGGTGGTGCTCGTGGCGTCCGGAGACGTCGACTCGGCCGGCGACGCGGCGACGGCGGGCCCCGAGGCCGCGGGGGGTGCCGCCGCGGAGGGCGCAGCCGGCGCCGCGGCCGGTGCGGGGGTACGCCGGGTCGGGCGCAGGAAGAGCGCCAGGACCGGCACGGCGTACGCGATCCAGGCGATCGTCTCGAGCACGGTGGGCGCGGGGGTCACGTTGAACATCCCGGCCAGCAGCGCCGCGTACCAGGTGGTCGGGTCGAGCGTGCTGGTGATGTCGAAGGCCAGGTCGTTGAGGCCGGGCAGGACACCGGACTCCTGGAAGTCGTGCACGCCGTACTTGAGGATGCCGGCGGCGACCAGGATCAGCAGGGCACCGGTCCAGGTGAAGAACTTGCTGAGGTTGATCCGCAGGGCGCTCGCGTACAGCAGCACGCCGAGCACCACGGCGGTGAGGATGCCGCCGATCAGCGCGAGCAGCGGCCCGCTGTCGCCGGCCGCGCCCTGGGCGGCGGAGTAGAAGATCAGGGCGGTTTCGAGGCCCTCCCGGATCACCGCGAGGAAGGCCATCCCGGCGACGGCGAGCGACCCGACGGCCAGCGCCTCGGTGAGCTTGCCGCGCAGCTCGCCCGCGATGGTGCGGGCCGCCTTGCGCATCCAGAAAATCATCCAGGTGACGAACACCACGGCCGCGACGGAGGTGATGGCCTCGAACAGCTCGCGGTCCTCGGAGCGGGACAGCAGCGAGGTCGAGGTGTACTCGATGAGCCAGCCGAAGAGCACCGAGAGCGCCACGGCAAGGCCGACGCCCGCCCACACCTGCGGCAACCGGTCCCGGCGCTGCGACTTCACCAGGAAGGCGACCAGGATGCTGACCACCAGGGTCGCTTCCAGGCCCTCCCGCAGGCCGATCAGGTAGGTGGCGAACATTCTGGCTCCGTGTTCATTAGGCACGCCTCAGCTAACTTAGGGCAGCCATACCTTCCTCCAGTTCCGGGACCTCGTCAAGTCGTTCATGACAAGCTCACTCTCGCTGTGACCTGGTCTTCGGCGGCCGCCACGAACCGGTCACCGTCCGAGCGTGGGAGGATCCCTGCCGTGAAGGCTTTCCTGCCGTGGCTGGCGGTGCTCGCCGTGGTGCTGCTGCTCAGCGCGCTGCGCCTGCGGGCACTGGCCACCGTCGTGTCCCTGGGCTGGCTGGCCTGGTGCGCGTGGACGTGGTTCCGCCCCAGCCGCCGCGACTCCCGCTCCGGCTGACGTCCCGTCCCGCCCTGGCGGGAACGACGAACCGGGCCGGCTGCGAACAGCCGACCCGGTTCGAAGAGATGTCGATCAGTAGCGGTAGTGGTCCGGCTTGAACGGCCCCTCCGGGGAGACGCCCAGGTACGCGGCCTGCTCCTTGGTGAGCTTGCTCAGCTTGGCGCCGAGCGCGCCCAGGTGCAGGCGGGCCACCTTCTCGTCCAGGTGCTTGGGCAGCACGTAGACGCCGACCGGGTACTCCTCGGTCTTGGTGAACAGCTCGATCTGCGCGATCGTCTGGTTGGCGAACGAGTTCGACATCACGAAGCTCGGGTGCCCGGTCGCGTTGCCCAGGTTCAGCAGACGCCCCTCGGACAGCACGATGATGGCGTGCCCGTCGGCGAAGCGCCACAGGTCGACCTGCGGCTTGATGTTGATCCGCTCGACGTCCGAGCGCTTGGCCAGGCCGGCCATGTCGATCTCGTTGTCGAAGTGGCCGATGTTGCCGACGATGGCCTGGTGCTTCATCCGGGCCATGTGCTCGTTGGTGATGACGTCGAAGCAGCCGGTGGCGGTGATGAAGATGTCCGCCTGCTCGACCACGTCGTCCAGGGTCGCGACCTGGTAACCGTCCATCGCGGCCTGCAGGGCGCAGATCGGGTCGACCTCGGTCACCACGACCCGGGCGCCCTGGCCGCGCAGCGACTCGGCGCAGCCCTTGCCCACGTCGCCGTAGCCCATCACGACGGCCATCTTGCCGCCGATCAGCACGTCGGTGGCCCGGTTGAGGCCGTCGATCAGGGAGTGGCGGCAGCCGTACTTGTTGTCGAACTTGCTCTTGGTCACCGAGTCGTTGACGTTGATGGCCGGGAAGAGCAGCGTGCCCGCGCGGTGCATCTCGTAGAGGCGGTGCACGCCGGTGGTGGTCTCCTCGGTGACGCCCTTGATGCCGGCGGCGATCCGGGTCCAGCGCTGGCCGTCCTCGGCGAGCGAGCGGTGCAGCAGTTCGAGGATGACCCCGTACTCCTCGGAGTCGGCGGACTCGACCGGCGGCACGACGCCGGCCTTCTCGAACTCGGCGCCCTTGTGGACCAGCAGGGTGGCGTCGCCGCCGTCGTCGAGGATCATGTTCGGGCCCTGCCCGTCCGGCCAGACGAGCACCTGCTCGGTGCACCACCAGTACTCCGGAAGGGTCTCGCCCTTCCAGGCGTACACCGGGACGCCGGCGGGGGCGTCGGGGGTGCCGTTCGGGCCGACGACGATCGCGGCGGCGGCGTGGTCCTGGGTGGAGAAGATGTTGCAGGACGCCCAGCGGACCTGCGCGCCGAGGGCGACCAGCGTCTCGATCAGGACGGCGGTCTGGATGGTCATGTGCAGCGAACCGGTGATCCGGGCGCCGGTGAGCGGCTGCGCCTCGGCGAACTCCCGCCGGATCGCCATCAGGCCGGGCATCTCGTGCTCGGCGAGCTGGATCTCCTTGCGCCCGAACTCGGCGAGCGACAGATCCGCCACCTTGAAGTCGCCCTCGGCGAGCGTGCTCGGCCGGGCCTCGGACGGCGTACCGCTGGCGGCCGCCGGGAGGGTGCTGGTCATGAAAGCTCCTGTCGAACGATGTCTGCGCCGATCCTCCACCTTACGCGCGCTGGCGACGGGCGCCGGGGGACGGGCTGCGGACAGCGCACGGGGCGGTCGGTGGTGGACAGACCCGCTGCCCACTTCCGCCCGCCCCGTGCATCCCCCCGGTTTGGTTCCCCGCACGTTGTCGGACCGTCGTCGCGATAACGCTGCGTACTCATAGAGTCACATTCAGCCAGGGGAACGTCAAGCTATTCCGGGAAAGTCGGACTTGTGTCGGGCTCAGCGCAGCCCCGACGTCGCCACGTACGCCTCACCGTCGCCGCCGACCCGCAGCGGCTCACCGGACGCCGTGCCGATCGCCGCCTGGCCGGACGCCAGCGTCAGCGCGCCCGCCCCGTCGTCGACCGTGACCGAGCCCGCAGCGCAGAGCACCACCCGGGGGCCGGGCAGCGCCACGGTGACCTCCGGCACGGCCCCGCCGACCCGCACCCGGTGCAGCGCGAAGTCGTCCACCGGCACCGGCCAGCAGTCCACGCCCGGGGCGATCGGCTGCGCGGCACGTACCGGATCGTCGAGCACCTCGAAACGCAGCACCCGCAGCAACTCGTCGACGTCCACCCGCTTCGGGGTCAGACCCCCGCGCAGCACGTTGTCGCTCGCCGCCATGATCTCCACGCCGCAGCCGCTCAGGTACGCGTGCAGGTTGCCCGCCGGCATCCAGATCGCCTCTCCCGGCACCAGCCGCAGGTGGTGCAGCAGCAGCGCCACCAGCACGCCCGGGTCGCCCGGATAGACGGTCGCCAACCGGCGGGCCAGGTCCGCGTCCGGCCCGTCGGCCGCCGACGCCAGGGCAGCCCGCAACAGCCCGTCGCGCTGGGCGACCGGCCAACCGAGCAGTGTCCGCACCGCCGTGCGCAGCCCCGCCGGCCCGGCCCGCAGCGCGTCGACCACCGGCCCCAACGCCGGTACGCCGAACGCGGCGAGCGCCTCGGCCGACTCCACCGGATCCCGGAAGCCGCACAGCGCCTCGAACGGGGTGAGCGCGACCAGCAACTCCGGCTTGTGGTGCGGGTCGGAGTAGTTGCGCTCCCCCGCCGGCCGGCCCGCCTCCGCCGCGAAACCCACCCGGGCCTGCTCGGCGTCCGGGTGGGCCTGCAGGCTCAGCGGCGCGTCGGCGGCGAGGACCTTGAGCAGGAACGGCAGCCGGGTGCCGAACCGGTCGGTCACCCGCTGGCCCAGCCACTGCCCCGGCTCGTCGCGCACCAGGTCACAGAGGCTCACCCGCAGGCCGGCGCGCTCCACCCTGGCCGGGGCGCCCGGGTGGGCGCCCAGCCACAGCTCCGCCTCCGGGCCGGTGCTGGGCACCGGTCGACCCTGCAACATGGCGATGGCTGAGCGGGACCCCCAGGCGTAGTCCCGGATCGGTCCGTACAGCGGTTCCACCGTCTCAGCCCCCGGGCCGCCCGACCGCCTCGCCCGACGCGTCCTCGGGCTGCGGTACGGCGGTGTCGGCGGCGGTGCCGGTGCCGGCCGCCGCGGCGGCGGCGCTGTAGATGTCCGGCTCCAGGTAGATCACCCGGGCGATCGGCACCGCGGTGCGGATTCGCGCCTCCACGGCGTTGATGCCACGGGCCACGTCGTGGGCGCTCTCGCAGGCCGGCACGCCGATCTTCGCGGCCACCATCAGCTCTTCCGGGCCCAGGTAGAGCGTCTTCATGTGGATGATCCGCTCCACCTCGGGGCCCTCGGTGATGGCCCGCTCGATGGCGGCCAGGTCCTGCTGCTCGGCGCCCTCACCGAGCAGCAGGCTCTTGGTCTCGATGGCCAGCACGATGGCGATGACCACCAGCAGGATGCCGATCATCGCGGTGCCGGCGGCGTCCCACCGGCCGTTGCCGGTGATCAGCGTCATGCCGACGCCGAAGAGCGCGAAGACCAGACCGACAAGCGCGCCGAAGTCCTCCAGGAGCACCACCGGCAGCTCCGGCGCCTTGGCCCGCCGGATGAAGCGCACCCAGGACTGGTTGCCCCGGATGTGGTTGGACTCCTTGATCGCCGTCCGGAAGGAGAACGACTCCATGGCGATCGCCGCCAGCAGCACCGCCACCGGAAGCCACTGCCACTCGGTGATGCCCTCCGCGTGCGACCACTTGTGGTACGCCTCGTAGAGGGCGAACAGGCCGCCGATGCTGAACAGCACGATCGACACGATGAACGCGTAGATGTAGCGCTCCCGGCCGTACCCGAACGGGTGTTCCGGGGTGGCCGCGCGCTTCGCCCGCTTCCCGCCGAGCAGCAGCAGACCCTGGTTACCGGAGTCGGCGACCGAGTGGACCGCCTCGGCCAGCATCGACGAGGACCCGGAGAGCAGGAACGCGATGAACTTGGTGACGGCGATGCCGACGTTGGCCAGCAGGGCGGCGACGATCGCCTTCGTCCCGCCGTTCGCGCTCACGCCGCCACTCCGCTTCGCGTCGTGGTGACGTACGTGACGCGCCGCCCCCTGCGTACGTTCACTGGTTCGACAGCTCCTTCATCTCGGTGATGGCCGGGACGGCCATCGGGTCCAATCCGTGTGCCAGAGCAAGGTAGATCGAGGCGAAGTCCGGTACGGCGATCAGGGAGGCAAGCCGCTCCAGAGCCGACCCACCCTCGGCGGTCACCACGTCGCAGCGCACACCACGGCGCTCCGCGAGGGTCTGCACCGCGTCCGCGCGGCGCTCCTCGACCGCGAGCGGCTCGTCCGTGTCGTCCTCGGCGTTGAGGCCGCCGTCGCGCAGCAGGACCAGCCGCAGCCGGGTGCCCTCGCCGTCGTCCTCCGCCGGGTCGGCGAAGATGTCCCGCTCCCCCTCGGCCAGGCCGCCGAAGACCCCGTCCAGCAGCCCGACCCGGCCCCGCCCGGCCTCGCCCAGCGCCCCGGTGACCACCGGGTAGCGGGCGTTGGCGGACAGGGTGTCACCGAAGCGGCGGGCCGCCACGGTGGCCAGCGGGGACGAGCCCCACACGATCGGGATCGAGCCGGCCAGGCCCAGCGCCAGCGACTTGGCCGGGTTGACGAACGACTCGGCGGCGGAGCGGCAGCGGTCGGCGTCCGCGTCCAGCCGGGCCGCCGTCTCCGCCAGGTCCGCCTCGTTGACCTTCACCAACCCGAGCGAACGCGCGGCGAGCAGCACCGGCACGGTGAGCGCCCAGAGACTGGCCCGGGCCGGCGCGCGGCGCGGCACCGGGATGAACGGCGCGCGGGCCCGCTCGGCCACCGACTGCAACTGCGAGTCCGGGGCGCCCACCGCGACCAGCCGGGCACCGCGACGGTGCGCGGCTTCGGCGGCGCCCAACGCCTCCGGGCTCCGACCGGACGCGCTCACCGCGATCACCACGTCGGCGGCGCCCACCCAACCGGGTACGCCCGCGCTGCGGTGCCCGATGATCGGGACCGGGCAGCGCGGCCCGGCGACCGTGGCCAGCACGTCACCGGTACGCCCGGCGGTGCCGATGCCGGCGATCACCACGGCCCGGGGACGCCCGTCGTCGGCGAGCACCGCCAGGTTCGCCTCGGCGGCCAACGCCGCGCTCTCGCGCACCTGGGCGCCGGCCGACGCGGTGTGCCGCAGCATGCCGCCCGGGTCGTGCTCGGCCAGCGCGTCCGGGTTGTCGAGCAGGGCCTCGTCAGCGTCACGACGCCCGCTGACCCCGGCCGTACCGTCGATCATGACTGCAGTCCGGGGCCGCCACGCGCCTCGTCGAGCAGCAGCACCGGCACGTCGTCGCGGACCTCGAAGATCCGGCCGCACTCCGTGCAGGTCAACGTCTGCGCCTCCGCGTCGTAGGTGAGCGGGGCGTGGTGCGTGTCCGGGCAGGCAAGGATCTCGAGCAACTGCGGATCCAGGGCCATGGCGCGGCTCCTTCCACGAGTGCGGGGTCACCGGCGGCGGTGCCGACCGGCGCAGGCGATCTTATCGGCGAACGCGGCCGAGCACCTCGTCCCGCAGCGAGACCATCCGCTCGCGGGTGGGCGCCTCGACGTTGAGCCGCAGCAGCGGCTCCGTGTTGGAGGCACGCAGATTGAACCAGGCGCCGTCGGGGAAACGCAGCGTCAACCCGTCCATCTCGTCGGCCGTCGCGTCCGGGTACGCGGCACGCACCTCGGCCACCGCCGCGGCCTGGTCGGCGACCGTCGAGTTGATCTCGCCGGAGGCGATGTAGCGCTCGTACTCGCCGGCCAGCACGGACAGCGGCTGCGACTGCTCGCCCAGGGCGGCCAGGGTGTGCATCGCGGCGAGCATTCCGGTGTCGGCGAACCAGAAGTCCCGGAAGTAGTAGTGCGCGGAGTGCTCGCCGCCGAAGACCGCGTTGGTGCGGGCCATCTCCGCCTTGATGAAGGAGTGCCCGACCCGGGCAACCACCGGCTCCCCACCGTGCTCGCGGATGATCTCCGCGACCGCACTGGAGGTGATCAGACCGTGGATCACCGTGGAGCCCGGGTGCTTGGCCAGCTCACGCGCCGCGACCAGCGCGGTGATCGCCGACGGCGACACCGGCTCGCCGCGCTCGTCCACCACGAAGCACCGGTCGGCGTCCCCGTCGAAGGCCAGGCCGATGTCGGCCCCGTGCTCGACCACGGCACGCTGGAGGTCGACCAGGTTCGCCGGGTCCAGCGGGTTCGCCTCGTGGTTGGGGAAGCTGCCGTCCAGCTCGAAGTAGAGCGGCACGATCTCCAACGGCAGGGCCGACAGGGCGACGTCGCCGAGCACGGTGGGGACGGTGAAGCCACCCATCCCGTTGCCGGCGTCGACCACCACCTTCAGCGGCCGGATGCCGGAGAGGTCGACCAGCTTGCGCAGGTACGCGGCGTAGTCGGGAAGCAGGTCCCGCCGCTCGGCCGGGCGGGTCGGCTCACCCGCCGGGCGCGACGCCCCGGAGTCCAGCAGGGCCTGCGCCCGCTCCCGGATCTCCGCCAGCCCGCTGTCCTGGCCGATCGGCCGGGCGCCTGAGCGGCACATCTTGATGCCGTTGTACTGCGCCGGGTTGTGACTGGCGGTGAACATCGCGCCGGGCAGGTCGAGCGAGCCGGAGGCGAAGTAGAGCAGGTCGGTGGAGGCGAGCCCGATCTCGATCACCGAGCGGCCCTCGGCCCGCACCCCGGCGGCGAACGCGGCGGCCAGGCCGGGCGAACTGGCCCGCATGTCGTACCCGACGACAACCGCGTCGCCAGGCTCGTCACTGGCGTTGAGCAGCTGGGTGAAGGCGGCCCCGAGCGCCTCGGCGACCCGTTCGTCCCACTGGTCCGGCACCGTCCCTCGGACGTCGTACGCCTTCACGATCTGGGACAGATCAGACACTAGTTCCGCTCCTTGGCCGCAGGTTTCCAACGAACCTGAGCGTATCGGAGCGTCCGGGCCCGGCCCCGGTCAGCCGGGGAGCCGAGGCATGAACACGGTGTGATCGCCACCGTCGGGCGGCGTGGGCGGGTCACCGGGCAGCGGCCGGGCACCCGGACCAGCCGGAGCACCCGGCATCGGTTGCGTGGCGTCCGGAGTCGGCGGCACGGGTCGCGCCCCGTAGACCCCTCCGCCGGCGGGGCGGGGCGGAGGCACCTGGCCGGCGGTCGACGGCTGCTGGCCGTACACCGGGCCGGGTTGGCCGGGCACGGCGGGCGACCCACCGCCGGAGCGGTAGGTGGTGCCACCGGGGTTGCCCGGCAGCGGGCCGGGCTCGTCGGACGGCGTGCGGTCCTGCCGGGAGCGGCGCACCAGCAGCACGATGAGCAGCAGGCCGACCGCCACCATCGCGATGCCGAAGAACATGATCGGCGAACCACCGCCGGACTCGGCGGCCGCCGCGGTCACGCTGGGCGCGGCGGACGTCGGGCCCAGCGCGGCCGGGTTCACCACCTCGCCGGCCGCCGCGACCTCGGTGGGACTGGGGGTCGGGGTCGGCTTCTTCGACGGCGTCGGGGTGAGCGACGGGGAGAGCCGCCCGGTGACCTTCGCCGTGTCGGCGCCCTGCCCCAACTGCTGGCCGGCAGCGGTCAGAGCCACACCGGTCACGTAGAGCTGGCCGCCCGGCGCGTCGGCGGCGAACGCCACCCGGTACCGCACGGTGATGCCCTTGCCCTTGCACAGGGTCGGCTTCGCCGGTGCGGTCTGCCCGGTCTCCACGTTGCCGTCACCGCCGCCGACGGCCACCGGAACCCAGTGCCCGCCCGCGTTCACCTGGACCGCCACCTGGCTCGGCTGGAGACCCTCAAGGCGCAGACCCAGGGCGGTACGCAGCAGGACGCAGCCGCCGGAGCGCTTGCGCACCGCGACGTTCACCCCCTGGGCCGAACCCCCGGCGGCGAAGCTGCTGGCCGACCCCACACGGACCGAGTCCTCGTCGGCCAGCGCGGGTGACGCACCGAGCATCACCAGGCCGACCAGCAGACCGCAGACCGTCGCGAGCCGTGCCGCGCGTCGACGCACCGTCATGATCACCTCACCGTTCTCCCCGGGTGGGGTCCGCGGCCAGGCTACTACCGGCCTACCCCCGCCACCGGTCATAGAGCGGCCCGCATGTGTCCGGCGTTACGGTTTACGACCGGCCCGGCGGCCACCGAGCCTTGATCCACTCGGTATCGGCGATATCGGGGTGTCCCACGGCCTCGGACACCCCGATATCGCCGATGTCGAGTCGATCACGCTCGGCGATCTCCGTCGGTAGAGCCTCCGAGGGCTCCACCGCCCAATTCGTCCAGGTTGGAGTGCGTGATCCCGGCGAGGGCGTCGCGGCACAGCCGGTCGGCGGTACGGGTCGTCTCGGGCAGGCGGTAGCGCGGAGTCAACGCGAGCACCTGCGCGGTCGCGTTGTCCAGGCTCATCCGGTGCCCGACGCTCACGAAGACCGGCTTCACCCCGTCCCGGGTCCGCAGCACCCGGCCCACGACCTCACCTCCGTCGCGCAGCGCCGACCAGGCACCCCGCTCGGCGGCCGGTGGATCCCACTCGCCGACCAGCGGCGTCTTGCCCACGCCGATCGCGGGCAGGCCGGTGACCACCCCGAGGTGACAGGCGAGCCCGAACCGGCGCGGATGGGCCACGCCGTGCCCGTCACAGACCAGCAGGTCCGGGCTGGTCGTCAGCGTGTCCAGCGCGGCGAGCAGAGCCGGCAGCTCGCGGAAGGCGAACAGCCCCGGCACGTAACCGAACGAAGGCCGGCCCACACTGACCGCCGAATCCACCACCGCCAACGTCCGGGCGTCCAGCACGGTCACGGCCGCCGCGAGGAGGTCGCCGCTCTCGGCGTACGCGACGTCCAGGCCGGCCACCGTCGCGGGCGCGGCCGGACCCGGCCCGACCAGGTCGACGAGCGGCCGCAACTCCTCCTGTACGGCCACCGCCTCCGCCTCGCTGCGCGGCACGTACCCCGGGTCCGGCGTCGATCCACCAGACATCAGCGCCCACCCTTGATCCACACCGGCCCCCGGCCTTGATCCACTCGGTTTCGGCGATATCGCGGTATCCCACGTCCTCGGACACCCCCATATCGGCGATGTCGAGTCGATCACGCTCGGCGAAGCCCGTCGGCGAGGGCGTCGGTCACCTCGTCGGCTACTTGTCCTACTCGTGATCAGGCGAGTTTCAGCTCGTCGCGGGCCTCCTGCACCCACCGGGCAACACCGTGCGCACCGCTGCCGGCCGCGAGCTCGGCCGCCTCGTCGAGCAGCTCGCGGGCGGCATCCCGGTCACCGTCGGTCGCCGCCAGGTCCGCCAGACCGATCAGGTTCGCCGCGACCCCCGGCGTGAAGGACAGCTCCCGGCGCAGCCGGGTCGACTCCGCCAGCAACTCCCGCGCCGCGTCGACCCGACCGGCGGCCTGCTCACCGAAGCAGAGGTGCCGCAGCACGTACGACAGGGTCAGCTCGTCGCCCGCCTCGGTCGCCAGCTCACGCGCCCGCGCGAAGGCCGGGTCGGCGGTCGCCTGGTCCTGGCGGATCACCTGGTGGACCGTGCCCACCCAGAACAGCGACTCCCCCTCGCCACGAGCGTCACCCAGCTCGCGGTAGAGCTGCGCCGCCCGCTCGAAGAGCCGCAGCTCGGCCGCGTCCTCCGCACCGGTCTCCAGGAAGCGGGCATGCAGGAGCCGGCCCCGGGCCAGAGCCGTGTCCGCCTCCAACGCCACGAGATCCCGCTCCGCCTCGTCCAACGACGTCGCGTCGCCGCCGAAGACCGCCTGCTCATAGCGCTCCTGCGCCCGCGTCAACCGGATGTCGGACCCTTCGGCCATCACTGACCCACCCTTCCGTCGATGCGCTCGCGCAGGAGATCGGCGTGGCCATTGTGCCGCGCATACTCCTCGATCATGTGCACCAGCAGCCGACGAAGCACAATGACGTTGCCGTCCCGCTGCCGTCCCTGCACTCCCAGATCCGCTGCCTCGGCGACGAAGCGCTCGGAGAACTCGACCTCCGTACGCCAGGTGAGGTACGCCTCGTCCACCACAACCGCATCGGCCACCGCGCCGTCGAAGTCGCCGTCGGGATCGTCGTCGGTGCAGTACAGCTTGGGCGCGACCTGGCCGGCCATGGTCCTGCGGAACCAGCCACGCTCCACTTCGGCCAGATGTCGGATCAGCCCGAGCAGCGACATCGTCGACGGCGGCACCGCCCGCCGGGCCAACTGCTCGGCGTTCAGGCCGTCACACTTGAGTTCGAACGTGAGGCGCTGGTCACGCAGGTACTCGACGAGCACCGTCCGCTCGTCGGCGAAGTTGCCATCCGAGCGCGGGTCGTCGTCCGGATGAACGAACAGGTACGACCAACCGAAGGTCCGCGTGGGTTCGCCGTCGGAGGTCGTCGCCTCGGCGCGTGAGTCAGCCATACGACGACTCTTGTCGATAACCGTCCACCTCGGCAACCGCCGCGCGCCCACGGGCCTGTCCTGGCCAGCGGCACCGGTGGCAGGAGGGGCGATAGGGCCCTTGGACATGGGGAATGTCTCGGCCTCAGCGCTCACCGTCGCCGTCTGAACATGGCGCGGATTGAATCTTCGTCCGGCAACCTCTCGCCGCCGGTGACTGCTGCCGCCACTGCCTCAGCGGCAGCACGGCTCACATTCTTGTAGCGGTCCACGTTGCGATAGTCATCAAGGAAACGCACCACGAGTCCGGGATCGTAGGCCCACGTCCGAGCGCGATGGTCCCAGAGAACAGCTTGGCCAAGACCCGCATCCATGACGAAGAGCCCTGCCGGCGGCCCCTGCCCATCAATCCGGTAGATCACGTAGTAGCTCAACAACCTCGTGCTCCAACTCTTCGACCACCTGGGGTGCTACGGGAAAGTCGCGAAGTCCTAGTCCCAGCCCTTGCACAACCTGCGGGAGGCTCGTCCCCTGCCGACCAAGCCAGGCCTGGTACTCGCGCCAGACGTCAACGTTTTGGCTGATCCACTTTGCGAAGGTGGCGTCCTTGGCGGGGAAGCGTAGATCGAGCCCGTCCGGGAGCGAATCCGGCAGACCGCGCGCTCGATTCGCGGCGAGCATCCGCAGGAGCGCGCCAACTCGGTGTTCTGGGCCGTTCGACGAACGCCGCAGAACTTCGTACTCCTCATGGGTCGCCAGCCAGGCTTCTCGCGAGATGGGCGTGTGCAGCTGCAACTCGATCAGCATCCCGTCCGGCGACCGAAGGGTGCAGTTCAATCCGTAGAATCGATTGCCCTGCCGCCAGAAATTCTTGCAGGCTGAACTCGGCACCGAGAAGCCAGCTTCGACCAGGCCGGCGAGTACCAGGTCAACGGCGTTGCTGTAGTGCTGGCCCGACGGCATCTCGAGGCAGAATCTTAATGCGTCATTGACGCTCTCCACGAAGTCAGTGGCATCGGGCGAGGCCACGCGCGCCTCGTCGAGGTACTTCCGCGCCAAGGATTCCAGCCCCTTGACACGAAACTCTCGGTCCCGGAGCCGGATCGGATCAGTGAGGTCGAGCGCGCCGGTCACGCTCCGTCCGACCTGAGCCAACGCATCCTCGACCCAGTCGGCGGCGGCCAGGGCACGGTCGCGCAGCTCCGTCAGCGCGGCCAGCTCTCCGGGCGCGAGCTGTGCGAGATCGGACGTCGGCCGACGTGAATCGCCCATGTCCGCACCGCCATCACCCGCACCCGCCACCGAGCCCGGCCCGTCGAGCAGCAGGTACATCCGGTTGATGTACGGGTCGCCATGGCCGCCGTCGTCGTACGCCGGTGGGTGGGTCGGCAGGTCGGGACGTTCACTGAACCGGCCTCGGGGCAGCCCGCCGAGCGGCATCGGCCGGCCGTCCCCGCCCAGCATGAGTGCGTCGATGCCGACCACGTCGGGGTAGAGCGGCCGGTCCCGCACGAGGCCGGTCTGCGGGTCGACGTAGAGCACCGTGCCGTTCTGGTTGAGCGCCACCCAGGCGTGCGAGCCGCCGCCCGCCCACTCGGTGATCAGGAACGCGTAGCTGCCGTGGCCTCCCAGCAGCAGTTGGTCGTGCAGGTTGGCGTACCCCCGGTCAGCGGCCTGCCGCGCCTGCGCCGGGTGTGCCCGTTGGTCGGATGGCGAGGCGAGGACGCGTAGGAAACGTCCGCCGGTCACGTCCTCCACCCGGCCCGGGCCACCCGCCTCACCGCGGATCGGGCGTCGGGTGTCGCCGTCCAGGTAGCCGTCGAAGGTGCGCGGCGCGGACACCCGCGGCCGCCCGTGCACCCAGGTCTCGAACAGCGACAGGGTGCAGTCCAGGCAGTTGATGCCCCGGGTGGCGTCGGCCTGGGGGCCGCCGTCGTTCAGGAGGCCGAACCAGCCGCCCCGACGGGGGTCGGCGGTACGCAGGACAGCGCCGTCGAGGTCGCGGGGCATCTGCCGTTCGACGTCGACCTGGTGCAGGGCGAGCGGCGGCCGGAGCCCGCCCGGCTGCCCGTACGGCCGGGAGTCGTCGATCGGCGGGGGTACGTCGTCGCCGGTGAGCCGGGACGGGCCGGCGGTCTCCACCGCGCCGAGCGCGAGCGCGCCCACGTCGCTGTTGGCGTGTGCGAAAGCGCCGTCGGCGAGGTCCACGACCGCCGGCGCCCTGATGCCCGCCAGCACGTCGTCGGCCAGGTCACGCCATTGGGCGTACGCGCGTGTCTCGTCGTTCGCCGCCCGCTGCCAGCCGTCGGCCCACTGCCGGTGCCCCGCCTGGTGCAACTGTCGGGCGTAGTTCGCGTACTCGACAGCCCTGCGGTCGTGCTCCGCGGCGCGGGTCCGCAGGCGGGCGGCCTCCGCCTGCCGGCGATTGTTCTCGAACCCGGTCCGCTGCGACTCGTAGTGGCCCTGGTAGCGCCGCCGCTCGGCGGCCTCCGCCTCGGCCACCCACCGAGCGGCGTACCCGTCGCTCTCGGTCACGGACACCGACGGGTCGCCGAACGCGAGCACGTCGACGGGAACCGAGGCCCGGCCGCGAGCCCGTTGCCGGGGTACGCGGGCCGGCGCGGGCGCCTCCCGCGTCGAGAACCGCGTGGGTACGGCGTGCCGGCCCACCGCCGCACCGGTGACCGCGCCACCGCCGGGCCTGCCGGCGGCATCGGGCGTCGTACCGGCCACCGGGCCGGTGGACGTGAACGGAAACGCCGTTCCGGGGGCGACGGTCGACGCGGGACCGGCGGACGCGACCGGCGTCGCCAGCCCCACGGTGCTCGCCGCCGCCGACGGGGAAAGGCCCCCCGCTAACGGGCCGGTCGACAGCGGCACCGAAGCCGACGACGGCGGGGTCGACGGAGGCACGGAGGCCGACGGCAGGGTCGACGGGGGCACGGAAGCCGGCGACGGGCCGGTCGACGGGGGCACGGCAACCGTGCCGTTGGTGCCCGGGGCGACCGCACCCGAGGCGATCCCCGGCGACGCGCCGACCGCCGGCCCAGCCCCCGCCACCGGCCCGCCGTTCGGGTCAACGGCGCCGGCCACGGGGGCCGCGACGGCCGAGAGCAGGGGATCCGCCGCGACAGCAGGAAGCCCCGGGGCCGCGACGGCCGAGAGCGTGGGATCCGCCGCGACAGCGGAGAGCGCCGGACTCGTGCCGTGGCCAACGCCCGACGACGTCGCGTCGGGTGCCGCCGGCACCGGCGAGCCGACAACGTCCGCCCCCGCCTGCTGGGCGACATCCGCCACGGGAGACCCCGGGGAGGACGCAGCCCCAGACAGCGGCCCCAGGGCTGAAGACGACGCAGACGCAGGCGAGGACGCCGCGAGTTCCGGGGGCGAGGCATCCAGCGGAGGCGCGGTGGGGATCGGAAGGGACGGGCCGGTGAAGGACGCTCCGGCGAGGGCGTTGGCCTGCGCGTGCAGCCGGGCCTGCAGGGCGTGGTCGGTCTGCCCGGTCGCCGATCCGGTGGCCCCGGACGCGGCGGCGCGTACCGCGTCCTCCACCGAGGTCAGGCCCTGCCCGGTGGCGATGCTGGCGGCGCTCTCGGCGAACATCTCGCCGGTCATCTCCCGACCCAGGTGCTCGCCGATGCGCGCCGCGCGGCCGGTCGCGTGACGGCCCAGGCCCGCCAGTGGCGCGACCGCTCCCCCGGCGAGCCCGCCGACCGCCGACGCGCCCAGGTCGGTCAGGTCCACGCCGTGCGCCCGGCCGGTGGAGTTCTGGTACGCCTGGGTGGCCAGGCTGATCCCGGACTCCTCGGCCGCCTCCTCCAGCCCCTCCCGGGTGGCTCGCTTGGCGAGGCCGCGCAGGCCACCCTTGGCGACCTCCTTGGCGGCGCGCTCGCCGGCCTCCTTGAGCCCCCGCCGCAGCGCCTTGCTCGCCAGTTGGCCCATCAGACGCTTGAAGATCTGCTGGATCAGCAGCCGGGTGGCGGTGATGGCCGCGCCGGCGGCCGGGGATGCGGCACCCGCGGTGAGCAGCGCCGCCACCGCCACCGAGAGCAGCTCGATGACGAGGATGCCCAGCTCGATCCAGACTTCGAGCTTGGCGCCCTCGATGTCGCAGCCGCACTCCTCGACCAGGCGACCCAGATCGGCGGTGACCGCGAGGAGCACCGGCAGGGGCGCGTCAGCACCCTCGGTGATCCCACGCCAGGCCGCCTCGAACGCGGCGTCGACGGCTCCGACACCGCCGTATCCGCTGCGTACCTCGGTGGCGGCCGCTGCGGCGTCGGCGTGCGGACCGGCGAGGACGCCGGCGACCGCGTACCACCGGTCGGCGACGTCCCAGACGGCCCGTTCGTTGCCCTCGGGCCACTGCACGCCGACCGCCCAGTCGAGGGCCTCGTAGATCCAGCCGGGAACGTCCCAGGGCGCGTAGTCGAGCGGGTGCGGGATCGGGCTGGGCAGCACGCTCATCCGGATCGACCCGCCGTCAGCGCTGGTCGGCGGCCCGGTCGAGCCGGGCGGCGCTGCTCTGGTCGGTCTGCACGCTCGCGTCGACGGCGCTGACCACGTCGGCGCCCAGCTCGGTGAGCCGCTGTCCGACGCCCGCCCAGGCGCGCAGCACGGTCTGCTCGATGCCGCGGTAGCTGCGCTCGAACGCGGCACCGATGTCGTCGCGCCCCCACGGGCGGGCGCCGCTGGCGGCCTCGATCTCGCCGCCCTCCGCTGCCCGGCTGGCCGTCACCGCCTCGCCGGACAGGGCCAGGTCGGTGCCACCGCGCCGGGCGCGGGACGCGTCGAGCCAGAGCTGGCCGTCGGTCATGCCGGCCCCTCGCCGCGGCCGAGCACGGCGTCGGCGCGGCCGAGCAACGCGCCGAAATCGCCGGTACGCAGGAACTCCGCCGAGCCGGCACCGGCCGGCATGGTCTCGACGACCAGGTCCTGGGTGGCCTGGGTGGCGGCGGCCACGGCGGCGTGGACCGTTTCGGTGACTTTCCGGCTCAGCGCCTCCGCGTCGCGGTCCCGGTAGATCGCCGGGGCCAGGACGACCTCGACCAGCTGACCCTGCGCGCCGACGGTCGCCGTGACGTGGCCGTCCGGCGAGCGCCGGGTCACCCGCAGTTGGGCGAGCCGCGCCTGCAGAGTGTCCAAACCGGACCTGAGCTGCTGATACTGGCCGTACACGTCGTCGAATCGGGCCCGTAGCTCGCGATTGGCGTCCCGGTCCACGCGTTCGCTCACCGCCGCTCCTCCCGTCACCGTCGGTAGGGAAGACCATACCGGCCGCCATCGATTCGTGTAGTCCGGTAGTTTCGATGTGTGATCGACCGTCAGCAGGCCGAGCAGCTCGCGTCCGCGTGGGCGCGCCGGGATTCGCAGCGCCTCGGCCACGAGTGCACCCCGGTGGTCGACGAGTTCGACCTCGGCTTCGTCGTCACCTCGATCGTGTCGAACGAGGTGCGGGCGATCCCCGGCGATCTGCCGACGACCGTCATCGACAGGCGGACCGGAAAGGTCACCACCTGGCCCCGCGTGCCCACCGAAGTGGTGGCGGACCTGTACCGGCGCAGTCAGCCCAGCGGGCCGACGGCCCCCCGCACCGTCGACGCGTCGAGTCTGCTGATCCGGGAGATCCGTCGCGCGCCGATGCCGAACACGGTGGCACACCTGACCCTCGACGGTCGCATCTGGACGGCCCAGGGCACGAAGGGCGCCGTCGCGCTGAACCACCACCCACTCGTCCGCAGCTACCTGGACGAGCGGCCTCCGGGCGAGCTGGTCCGCGGCGCCGAGTGTCACGCCGAGCTGATCGTGGTCTCCGACGTGCTGCACGAGTACGACCACCGCCGGGCCGCCGAGGGCATCGAGCCGATGGGGCGGGCCGAGGCGGCAGCCCTGCTGGAGGCGGCGCGCTTCGAGATCTTCCGGATCCGCGAGCCGGGTGACCCGGCCGGTGGCGCCGCGGAGCGACCCTGCGACTCGTGCATCTCTTTCCTGGTGAGCGCCAACGTTCTACCGGAGTCGGCGCGGGCCTACACCGAGACGTGGCTCGCACCGGCGGAGCCGGACCCGGACCCGGGCCGCTTTTCGCCCGAGGTGGCCAACGCGCTGGTGGCGGCGGGCTGGCGACCGCACATCGGTGACCAGATCATGGCCGCCGCCGGCGTGCGGGACGTCACCGCCGTGCCGGGGGCCGTCCACCAGCACGAGGTCTTTCCCGCCGCCGTGGAGGCGCTTACCGCGTTCCCCAGCCTGGTCGGCGCGCGGCGGGGCCCGGGCGCGCAGGTGTGGATCTCGCGCTTCGACATCCGCCCGCACACCATCGCGCACACCGCCGACACCCTCGCGGACTTCGGCGCGGTGCTCGGCGTGCGGCTCTTTCCGATCGGCACCGAGCAGCAGGACAGCATCCTCGCCGTCGACGAGCGCGGCCGGGTCTTCGCCCTCGACCAGGCCGGCGAGTGGTTCCTCGGCGACACCATCGACGCCGCGCTCACCACGTTGCTGCTCGGCCGCGCCCCCGCCCGGGTCGGCGACGACGGCACCTGGCCGGCGGACCCGAGCTAGAGCGCCAGCCCGGTCAGCACCATGACCCGCACCTCGGTGTAGTCGTCCATCGCGCTGCGTAGCCCCTCCCGACCGACGCCGCTGCCCTTGACCCCGCCGTACGGCATCTGGTCGGCCCGGTACGACGGCACGTCGCCGACGATCACGCCGCCCACCTCCAGGACCCGCGCGGCGGAGAAGGCCACGTCCAGGCGCCGGGTGAACACGCCGGCCTGCAACCCGTACGCCGAGCCGTTGACCGCGGCGAACGCGGCCTGGTCGTCGGCGACCGGGGTGACCACCAGCACCGGCCCGAACACCTCCTCGGCGACGACCTTGGCATCGGCGGGCACACCGGTAAGCACGGTCGGGGGGTACGTCGCGCCGTCCCGCACGCCGCCCACCTCGACGGTGGCGCCGGCCCCGACCGCCTCGGCCACCCACGTCTCGACCCGGCGGGCCGCCTCCTCGGACACCATCGGCCCGACGTCGGTCAGCTCCGAGGCGGGATCTCCGGTGCGCAGGGCGCGGACCGCCGCGACCAGCCGGGGCAGGAAGTCGGCATGCAGCGCGTGGTGCACGTACACGCGTTGCACGGCGATGCACGACTGGCCGGCCTGGTAGTTGGCGAAGGTGGCGATGCGCTGCGCGGCGAAGTCCAGGTCCTCGTCGGCCGCCCAGTCCGCGCAGATCACCGCTGCCGCGTTGCCGCCCAGCTCCAGCGTCACGTGCTTCTCCGGGACCTGCCGGCGGATGGCCGCGCCGACCGGCCCCGACCCGGTGAACGACACGACCGGCAGCCGGGGGTCGGCGACCAGTTCGGCGGCGCGGTCGTTGGGCAGCGGCAGCACCGAGAACATGCCGGCGGGGAGGTCGGTCTCGGCCAGCAGCTCGCCGAGCAGCAGCGCGGACAGCGGCGTGGCCGGGGCCGGCTTGACGATGATCGGCGCACCGACCGCGATGGCCGGCGCGACCTTGTGCGCGACCAGGTTGAGCGGGAAGTTGAACGGCGCGATGCCGAGCACCGGCCCTCTCGGCACCCGCCGGACCAGGGCGATCCGCCCGCTGGCGGCCGGGTCGGTGTCGAGGCGTTGCAGCTCACCGGAGAAGCGCCGGGCCTCCTCGGCGGCCCACCGGAAGGTGGACACCGCCCGCCCGACCTCGGCGCGCGCCCACTTCACCGGCTTGCCGTTCTCGGCGGTGATCAGCGCCGCGACCTCGTCGGCGCGCTCCGCGAGCCGCCGCGACACGTGGTCCAGGGCCGCCGCCCGGGCGTGCGCGGGCAGGGCCGCGGCCTGCGCGGCCACACCGGCCGCCGCCGCGACGGCGGCGTCGACCTGGTCGCGGGTGGCAAAGGTGGTACGCCCCACCGTGCGGCCGTCGTACGGATGGTGAACGGTCAGCTCGCCCTCACCGGAGGCGGGACGGGAGGCGACGAAGAAGTCTGCGGGCTCCACGCCGTGCAGCGTAGACGAGACAACCGCCGACGGAAACAGTGGCCGTATCCCTTGTCTGCCGCGAATTCAGTAGCGAAGATGGCAGGAAGATTGCGATAACCTCCGCACACCGCATCCCCGGCCCCCCTCGGAGTGATCCCGTCATGAGTGACCAGCAGCAGCTGCGCAACTTTGTCAACGGCTCCTACGTCGAACCGGCCGACGGCGGGTACGCCGATCTGGTCGACCCCTGCACCGGCGAGGTGTTCGCCCAGGCGCCGGTCTCCGGGGCCGCCGACATCGACGCGGCGATGACCGCCGCCGCCACCGCGTTCGAGAGCTGGCGGGAGGTCACCCCGGCCGAGCGGCAGAGGGCGATGCTCAGGCTCGCCGACGCCGTGGAGGCCCGCGCGGCCGAACTGGTGGACGCCGAGGTCCGCAACACCGGCAAGCCGCGCCAGCTCACGGCCGAGGAGGAGCTGCCGCCGGCGGTGGACCAGTTCCGGTTCTTCGCCGGGGCAGCCCGCCTGCTGGAGGGGCGGTCCGCCGGCGAGTACATGGCGGGGCACACCTCGTACGTGCGGCGCGAGCCGATCGGTGTCTGCGCCCAGGTCACCCCGTGGAACTACCCGCTGATGATGGCGGTGTGGAAGATCGCCCCGGCCCTCGCCGCCGGCAACACGGTGGTGCTGAAGCCGTCGGACACCACGCCGGTGTCGACGCTGCTGCTCGCCGAGATCGCCGCCGAGTTCTTCCCGCCGGGGGTGTTCAACGTGGTCTGCGGCGACCGGGACACCGGTCGTACCCTCGTGTCGCACCCGACCCCCCAGCTGGTGTCGATCACCGGCTCGACCCGCGCGGGCATGGAGGTCGCCGCCGCGGCGGCCCCCGACCTGAAGCGCACCCACCTGGAGCTGGGCGGCAAGGCCCCGGTGGTGATCTTCGACGACGCGGACGTGGCGGCGGCGGCCGAGGCCATCGCGCTGGGCGGCTACTTCAACGCCGGTCAGGACTGCACGGCGGCGACCCGCGTGCTGGCCGGGCCGGGCATCCACGACGACTTCGTGGCGGCCCTGGCCGAGCAGGCCCGCAACACGAAGACCGGCGCACCGGACGACGCGGACGTGCTCTACGGCCCGCTGAACAACGCCAACCAGCTCGCCCGGGTCAGCGGCTTCGTGGACCGGCTGCCCGACCACGCGGCGATCCAGACCGGCGGCTCCCGGCAGGGTGAGCGCGGCTACTTCTACGCGCCGACGGTGGTGTCCGGGCTGCGCCAGGCCGACGAGATCATCCAGGACGAGGTGTTCGGGCCGGTCATCACCGTGCAGCGCTTCTCCGACGAGGACGAGGCGGTGCGCTGGGCCAACGGCGTCGACTACGGCCTGTCGGCGTCGGTCTGGACGCGGGACCACGGCCGGGCGATGCGGATGACCCGGCGGCTGGACTTCGGCTGCGTCTGGGTGAACACGCACATCCCGTTCGTCTCCGAGATGCCGCACGGCGGCTTCAAGCACTCCGGGCACGGCAAGGACCTCTCGGTCTACAGCCTGGAGGACTACACCCGGATCAAGCACGTCATGCACAACCTCGAGGGCTGAGGCGATGACATCCTCCGAAGAACTGCACAAGCGGCGCGGTGGTGCCGTCGCCCGGGGCGTGGGCAGTGTCATTTCGTCCTACGTGGACTCCGCGTCGGGCGGCACGCTCACCGACGTCGACGGGCGGGAGTGGATCGACTTCGCCGCCGGCATCGCCGTCACCAGCGTCGGCAACTCCGCGCCGAGGGTGGTCGAGGCGGTCCGCGCGCAGGTGGAACGGTTCACCCACACCTGCTTCATGGTCGCGCCGTACGAGTCGTACGTGGCGGTGTGCGAGCAGCTCAACGCGCTGACACCGGGCGGGTTCGAGAAGCGCTCGGCCCTGTTCAACTCCGGGGCCGAGGCGGTGGAGAACGCCGTCAAGATCGCCCGGCACGCCACCGGGCGACCGGCGGTGGTGGTGTTCGACCACGCGTACCACGGCCGGACCAACCTGACCATGGCGTTGACCGCGAAGAACATGCCGTACAAGCACCGGTTCGGGCCGTTCGCCGGGGAGATCTACCGGGTGCCGATGTCGTACCCGCTGCGCGACGGCGGCCTCTCCGGCGCCGAGGCGGCCGCGCGGGCCATCGAGATGGTCGAGAAGCAGGTCGGCGCCGAGAACGTCGCCGCGCTGCTCATCGAGCCGATCCAGGGCGAGGGCGGCTTCGTGGTGCCCGCGCCCGGTTTCCTGCCGGCGCTGCGAGCCTGGGCGACAGCGGCTGGCGTGGTGTTC
Organism: Micromonospora sp. NPDC049580; assembly: GCF_040675595.1. NCBI lineage: Bacteria > Bacillati > Actinomycetota > Actinomycetes > Micromonosporales > Micromonosporaceae > Micromonospora > Micromonospora sp. NPDC049580. Next base: position 10,570 of record NZ_JBFAPG010000004.1, on the reverse strand, counting down.
GTCGCCGACGAGATCCAGACCGGCTTCTGCCGTACCGGCGACTGGTTCGCCTGCCAGCACGAGGGCGTCGAACCGGACCTGGTCGCCCTGGCCAAGAGCATCGCGGGTGGCCTGCCCCTCGCGGCGGTGACCGGTCGGGCCGAGCTGATGGACGCGGTGCACGTCGGCGGGCTCGGCGGCACGTACGGCGGCAACCCGATCGCCTGCGCCGCCGCGCTGGCCACCATCGAGACCATGCACGAGCTGGACCTGGCGGGCGCGGCCCGTCGGATCGAGTCCGTGCTGGCCCCCCGGCTCCGCGCCATCGCCGAGCGGGACCCCCGCATCGCCGAGGTACGCGGGCGCGGCGCGATGCTCGCCGTGGAGCTGGTGCAGCCCGGCACCCTCGTCCCCGACCCGACCGCCACGGCGGCCATCTCGGCCGCGTGCCACGCCGCCGGCCTGCTCACCCTGACCTGCGGCACGTACGGCAACGTGCTGCGCTTCCTGCCCCCGCTGGTGATCTCCGACGAGCACCTGACCAGAGGCGCCGACATCCTCGACGCCGCGTTCGGCTGACCGAGGGAAGGGCCCCTTCCCGAGAAGGGGCCCTTCCGCACGGCAGGGTCAGCGAAGCACCTCGACGGTGTTGCGGCGGACCAGGTTCTTGCCCGGCTCGCGGATCTGGTCCATCGCGGCGGTGTTGAGCAGCACGCAGCTGCCCGACGGGCCGGTCACCGTGACCGTGGTGGCCTTGTTGTTGTCCAGGTTGGTCACCCGCAGCCGGGTGCCCACCGGGAACTGCCCGCTGGTCGCCGCCGGCGCGGCATTCTCGGCGAAGAAGGTGATCGCCCCCGAGCAGGCCGAGCGGGGCGCCGGGCCGGGCGCTCCGGGAGACGCTGCGCCGGGTCGGACCGTGCCGGCGGCCGGCGGCGCGGCGGGCGGCGCGGCCTCGCCGTCGAGCCGTTGCACCACGTTGCGGCGGATCACGTTCTTGCCCGGCTCCCGCACCAGCTCCATCGCGGCGGCGTTGAGCAGCACACAACTGCCCGACGGGCCGGTCACCGTCACCGTGGCCGCCCGGTTGTTGTCCAGATTGGTCACCCGCAGCCGCGTGCCCACCGGGAACCGGTCACTGGTCGCCGCCGGGGCCCCGCCCTCGGCCGAGAAGGTGACCGAGCCCGAGCAGACGGACTGCTGCGCGGGTGCGGTGTCGGCGAACCCGAACCCGGTCCCCACCGCCACTCCCGCCGCGGCGAGCACCGCCACGGTCGCCGCCAGCACGTGCTTGCGCTGCACCCTCATCGCCGTCACTCCCGTCCTCGGTGTGTTCTTCACCGCGTGGTACGGACGGGAGGGACCTACCGTTCAGCCGACACGGGCACCGATCGCCGTGGCGGCCAGTTCGACGGGTCCGCACCTGGTGTGGTTGGCGATCGAGGGTGAGCTGCGTCACGATGGGGACCGAGGAGGTCGCCCCATGGCTGACCCGTGGCTCGCCCTGGAATTCGGCGTCGATCCGGCCGAGCGGATCGCGCAGGTCGGCGCGGCCCACGAGGCGTTCCTCGCCGCCGGCGCCGCGCCGCGCCGGGTGCGGGAGGTGGTACGCCGGTCGTGGGAACGGTCCGCCCGACTCGACCCGGAGGCAACTCCGCCGGTCGACCTGACCGACGACGCGCTGGCGAGCTACCGGGCCGCGCACCCGCTGGCCCGGGTGCTGCCGCTCTTCCGGGACCTGCTCGGCGGCATCGCCCAGGACGGCGCGCACCTGATGGCGGTCTGCGACGCGTACGGGCGGCTGCTCTGGGTGGAGGGCCACCCGGGGGTGCGCCGGCACGCCGAGCGGATGAACTTCGTGCCCGGCGCCCTGTGGGACGAGAGGCACGCCGGCACCAACGCCCCCGGCACCGCACTGGCCGTCGACCACAGCGTGCAGATCTTCGCCACCGAGCACTTCATCCGGCCGGTGCAGCGCTGGACCTGCGCGGCGGCGCCGATCCACGACCCGGCCACCGGGCGACTGCTCGGCGCGGTCGACATCACCGGCGGCGACCACCTGGCCAACCCGCACAGCCTGGCGCTGGTCCGGGCCACCGCCCGGGCCGCCGAGGCGCAGCTCGCCACCGACCGACCGGTGGAGCCCGGCGTCGTCACCGTGACCGCGCTCGGCCGCGACGAGGCGGAACTGCGGGTCGACGGGCGGCGCATCCGGCTGGGCCGCCGGCACAGCGAGCTGCTGGTGCTGCTGCTGCACCATCCCGAGGGGCGCACCGGCGAACAGCTCGGCCTCGACGTGTACGGAGACGACCGGCTCCTGCCGGTCACCCTGCGCGCGGAGCTGTCCCGGTTGCGCCGGGTGCTCGGCCCCGAGCTGCTCGACTCCCGCCCGTACCGGCTGCACGGCACCGTCCGCGCCGACTTCACCACGGTCGCCGACCGGTTGGACCAGGGCGATCCGGCGGGCGCGCTCGACGCGTACTCCGGGCCGTTGCTGCCCGGCTCGGACGCGCCGGGAGTCACGCGACTGCGCCGGCTCATCGACGGCCAGCTCCGCGCGGCCGTGCTGGCCGCCGCGGACCCGGCGCTGCTCGCGGCGTGGACCGCGACGCCCGCCGGCGCCGACGACCTGACCGCGTGGCAGGCCCTGGCGCGGGCGTTACCGGTGGGCGCGGCCCGCCGGCCGCTCGCGCTCGCCCGCATCCACCAGCTCGCCACGGAGTACGACCTACCACGCGCAACGTTGCTGCAACGTCCCCGAAACTAGCCTCGCCGCCGACACCGCACCACGACGGCGGAGGTAACCATGACGCGCTACGACGCGCCCACCCACTGGCAGTCCCGTTACGACCACTTCATCGGCGGCGAGTACGTCAAGCCGCACGGCGGTGGCTACTTCGAGAACCCGACCCCGGTCACCGGGCAGACCTTCACCGAGGTGGCCCGGGGCACCGCCGCGGACGTGGAGAAGGCCCTGGACGCCGCGCACGGCGCCGCCGACGCCTGGGGGCGCACCTCGGTGGCCGAACGGGCACTGATCCTCAATCGCATCGCGGACCGGATGCAGGACAACCTGGAGTCGCTGGCCATCGCCGAGACCTGGGAGAACGGCAAGCCGATCCGCGAAACGCTGGCTGCCGACATCCCGCTGGCGATCGACCACTTCCGCTACTTCGCCGGGGCGATCCGGGCGCAGGAGGGCTCGCTCGGCGAGATCGACGACGACACCGTGGCGTACCACTTCCACGAGCCGCTCGGCGTGGTCGGGCAGATCATCCCGTGGAACTTCCCGATCCTGATGGCCACCTGGAAGCTGGCGCCCGCGCTGGCCGCCGGCAACGCCGTGGTGCTCAAGCCGGCCGAGCAGACCCCGGCCTCGATCCACTACTGGCTGTCGCTGGTGGCGGACCTGCTGCCGCCGGGCGTGCTCAATATCGTCAACGGCTTCGGCGTGGAGGCCGGCAAGCCGCTGGCGTCCTCGCCACGGGTGGCCAAGGTGGCGTTCACCGGTGAGACCACCACCGGGCGGCTGATCATGCAGTACGCCAGTGAGAACATCAAGCCGGTCACCCTGGAGCTGGGCGGCAAGAGCCCGAACATCTTCTTCGACGACGTCAGCGCGTCCCGTGATGACTTCTTCGACAAGGCGCTCGAGGGCTTCACCATGTTCGCCCTCAACCAGGGCGAGGTCTGCACCTGCCCGTCGCGGGCGCTGATCCAGCAGGGCCACTACTCGGACTTCCTCGCCGCGGCGGTGGAGCGGACCGGCCGGATCGTGCAGGGCCACCCGCTGGACACCGACACGATGGTCGGCGCGCAGGCCTCCAACGACCAGCTGGAGAAGATCCTGTCCTACCTGGACATCGGCCGCCAGGAGGGTGCGAAGGTGCTCACCGGTGGATCCCGGGCGGAGTTGGGCGGCGAGTTGTCGGGCGGGTACTACGTCCAGCCAACGATCTTCGAGGGCGACAACTCGATGCGGGTCTTTCAGGAGGAGATCTTCGGACCGGTGGTCTCGGTGACCTCCTTCGCCGACCTCGACGACGCCGTGAAGACCGCGAACGACACCCTGTACGGGCTGGGCGCGGGCGTCTGGACCCGGGACATGAACACCGCGTACCGGGCGGGGCGGGCGATCCAGGCCGGGCGGGTGTGGACCAACTGCTACCACGCGTACCCGGCGCACGCCGCGTTCGGCGGGTACAAGCAGTCCGGCATCGGCCGGGAGAACCACAAGATGATGCTGGAGCACTACCAGCAGACCAAGAACCTGCTGGTCAGCTACTCGACCCAGAAGCTCGGCTTCTTCTGATGTCCATCGTCTCCGTGACCCCCGCGGCGGCCGATCTGATCCGGTCGCTGCGGGAGCGGCACGGGCCGCTGATGTTCCACCAGTCCGGCGGCTGCTGCGACGGCAGTGCCCCGATGTGCTACCCGGCAGGCGAGTTCCGCACCGGATCGTCCGATGTCCTGCTCGCCTCGCTCGCCGTAGACGGGGTGCCGGAGCCGGTCGAGTTCTGGATGTCGTCGGCCCAGTGGGAGTTGTGGAAACACACGAGGCTCACCGTCGACGTGGTCCCGGGCCGAGGCAGCGGCTTCTCCCTGGAGGCCCCCGACGGTCTCCGCTTCCTCATCCGCTCCCGCCTCGCCGCCTAGGTCACTCGCGACCGCTGCGTGTGGGCCGCCCCCGCCCCGTCGATCATGGAGTTGTGGTGGGCAGCAAGGGATGCTTTACACCTTTCGTCAGCCACCACAACTCCATGATCGGCTTTGGGGAGCGTGGGGCGGGGAGGGGGTTAGGGGTGGAGGAGGGGGACCAGGGTTTTGATGATGTGGTTGGGGCGGCGGTAGAGGTCCAGGTCCGTGAAGTGGCGGATTTTCCAGCCGTTTGCGGCTAGCCAGTTCGATCGGGAACGATCATGCCGGAGACGGTCGCGGTCCAAATGGGACGATCCGTCATACTCGACGCCGACCTTGCGGCGCCGGTACCCGAGGTCGAGGCGGTAGAGCGGCACTCCATGACCGTCCGGGACCCAGACCTGTGGCTCCGGCGGTGGCAGGCCGCCATCTATCAACACCAGGCGAAGCTGACTCTCCTGCCGGCACTCCGCCCGCGGGTCGGCGCGTGGCACGAGTTCACGCGCCTGGCAGACGCCACGGAGGCGTTTGTGCCGAGCGACCTCCGCCCTGAGTTCCTCGGATCGGCAGGCACCCACGCGAAGGCACAGGTCCAGCAGCGGCATCGCGTCCATTCGGCGCAGTGACCGGGCTAGGTCGACCGCGCAACGGGCGGCCGGGGCACAGGGCACTCCGCCCAGCAGCACCGTATCGCGTACCGGCAGCACCGCCTCGTGGGCGACGACTCCCCGCATCTGCGGGACGTTCTCGCCGGCCGGCACAATGATGTGCACGTCGAAACTGCGGACGTCGCCGAAGCCGTGCAACTGTGCACCGGTATGGAAGCCGACGACGGCAGTCTCAGGCAACCGCCGAAAGATCGCCGGCAGTCGCGCGGCTGGGTCGGCCGAGGGCGTGTAGACGCTCCGCGTCAACCGGTGCAGGCGGGACAGCCCAACCAGCCTGCGCACCTGCTCCCGACTGAGGCCGGCGGCGAGTAACTCCGCGTATCGATACTGATCCTGTGCCATGCGGCAGAGACTGCCGCGCCCCGCCCCAGGCATTCCGCCCCGACCCAGGAATCTGTGGATACCCGAGCGCCCTGTGCACAACCCCCAAACAAAGCCCACCCGTGCTATGCGCATCGACCTCCACCACAGCGTCGATCAAGGAGTTGTGGTGCCGGACAGAACTCCTGAACCATCGTCTACCGGGCACCACAACTCCATGATCGACTCGGTTCAGGGCACGCGGGGCAGGGCCGACGCGGCGCGGTTAGTCGCAGCCGTAGCCGTCGTTGTCGCGGTCGAGGTCGTAGATGTCGGTGCCGATGGCCTTGACCGGGCCGCGAACGTAGGCGGGGCCGTTGCCGCTGCCTGGCAGGCAGTCGACGTCGCTGGCGATCGGGACGCAGGGGCTGTAGTTCGGGTCGCACTTCGCCTGCGCGGCCTTCTTGGTGCCGACGGCGACGACCTGGGTCACCGGCTGCTTCGTCACAACGGATTTCACCAGCTTCCGGGCCGTCCGCACCCCGTCCGTGGTGGTCACCTCGTACGTCAGTGTCTTCGTACCGTTGACGCCCTTGGTTCGGACGACCCGCTTGCCCTCGGCCAGGGAGGAGTCCTTCACGGTCCGCTCGGCGTACCGGATCGTGGCCCGCTCCGTCACGGTCGTCACCTGCACCACCGGCGCGGCGCTGGACGGGCTCGGCGAGACCGACGCGGTGGAGGGTGCGGCGACCGGCGACACCTCCTGCGCGGGGGCCTCCTCGGTCGGCTCGGCGGGTGCCGCCACGATGGGCTGCTGCGGTTGCTCGGCCGCGGTGCCGGTGCGGGTGGGCTCCGGTTCGCCGGCCAGGGCGCTGACAATCGCGGTGCCGGCGCAGCAGAGCAGCAGGAACGACAGGGCCACCGAGCCGAGGATGACGGCGACGCGGCTGGCGGGACTGGCCCGGCGGAACCAGCTCTGGGCGGCGGGCAGGCGGGGCCCAGGGCCGAACGGCGGCACGTGCGGCGGGCCAGGATTCGGCGGTGGTTGCATCGTCACGTCGATGAGTGTCGTCGCAAACACTGCGTGCAATATCCACCATCGCGCTCGTGACCGGCGACGGGACGACAGGTCAGGCAACCACTTGGCCGGACCGGGCACGGCTGATCGTGCCGCGCATTCAGGCAGCAAATCCGCGAATCACCAATTATTGGCCACGATAACGACCGCTCCACAGAGGAGGTCCGGGTCCGGCGTCGACGTGTCGAGTTGCCGTCAATGCGCTGGTCAGCGGGCGTCCAGGAGGGGTTGGTGGGGGTTCCACGGTGGCCCGCCCGCGGCGTCGCGCCGGCGTCGGGCGATCGCCGACAGTGCCTCTAGGACCACGCGGTTGCCCAGGTAGGCGGTGATGTCGGCGTGGTCGTACGGCGGCGCGACCTCGACCACGTCCACCCCGACCACCGGCAGCTCGTAGCAGACCCGGCGGACCGCGTCGAGCAGTTGCCGGGAGGTCAGGCCACCCGGTTCGGGGGTGCCGGTGCCGGGGGCCATCCCGGGATCGACGACGTCCACGTCGACGGAGAGGAAGACCCCCTCGCACTCGTCGACCGCGATCGTGAACGCCTCGGTGAGGCACGGGTCCAGCCCGCGGGCGACCAGCTCGGTCATCTCGTACGACCGCATCCGCTGCTCGGCCATCCAGGACAGGATGTCCGGGCCGGGCCAGTAGCCGCGCAGCCCGATCTGGAGGAACCGGTCGCCGCGTACCGCGCCGGACTCGATGAGGCGACGCATCGGCTGGCCGTGCCCGTGCAGCGAGCCGAACTCGATCTCGCCGGTGTCCGCGTGGGCGTCGAAGTGCACGAGCGACACCCGACCGTGCCCGTGCTGGCGGGCCACCCCGGTCGCGTCCGGCAGCGCGATGGAGTGGTCCCCGCCGAGCACGATCGGGATGGCGCCGGAGGACGACACGGCGTAGACGGCCGCCTCCAGAGCGGCCAGTGACCGTTCGATGTCGCCGGAGAACATCTCGACGTCGCCGGCGTCGTACACCCGGAGGTCGCGCAGCGCGTCGACGCGCAGCGCGAGGGACGGGCGGGAGCCGTCGTGGGCCAGGTAGCACGCCTGGCGAATCGCCGACGGCCCGAACCGGGTGCCGGGCCGGTGCGAGGTGCCGCCGTCGAAGGGTGCGCCGACGATGACGATGTCGGCGTCCGCGTACGACGATGGGTCGTCGAGTGCGCACCGGTCCACCCCGAGGAAGGTGATGTCCGGCCCGTACATGGCACCGTAGCGGCTCATCGCTCCTCCATCCCCCAGGGCGAGCCGTAGCTGGTCAGCAGGTCGAGGAAGGGCACCGGGGGCAGGGCCTCCGGGCCGAGCACGCCGACGCCGGACCACGCGCCGGTGGCGAGCAGTTCCAGCGCCACCACCGGGTTCACCGCGGTCTGCCAGACGACCGCCTGGTGGCCGTACTCGCGCATCGACCACTCGTTGTCGACCACGTGGTAGAGGTACACCTCCCGGGGCTGCCCGTCCGGGCCCAGGCCACGCACCCAGGTGCCGGCGCAGGTCTTGCCGCGCATCCGGTCGCCGAGGGTGGCCGGGTCGGGCAGGCAGGCCGCGACCACGTCGCGCGGGGACACCTGCACGCCGCGCACGCTGACCGGCGTCGTCGAGTCCAGGCCGAGCTTGTGCAGCGTCTTCAGCACGTCGATGAACTCGTCGCCGAGGCCGTACTTGAAGGTGACCCGCTTCGCCTTCACCCAGCGCGGGATGAGCAGCACCTCCTCGTGCTCCACGTTGACGCACTCGACCGGGCCGATTCCCTCCGGGAAGTCGAAGACCTCCGGCTCGCTGAACGGCTCGGTGGTGTACCAGCCGCGGTCGGCCTCCCAGACCACGGGCGGGTTGAGACACTCCTCGATCGTGGTCCAGATGGAGAACGAGGGTGCGAAGTCGTAGCCGTCGACGGTCAGGTTCGCCCCGTCCCGGACGCCGATCTCGTCGATCTCGCTGAACAGCTCGTCGGCGGCGTACCGGGCGAAGATGTCGGACAGGCCGGGCTCGATGCCGATGCCGCCGAGCGCCAGCCGGCCGGCCGCCGCCCATCGGTCGGCGACGGCGAACTGGTCGTCGCCGAGCTTCACCCCGGTCTCGGCGTAGGGGCGGGACGGATGCGGGTGGGACAGCGACATCGCCATGTCGAGGTAGTCCGCGCCGGCCGCGAACGCACCGTCGAAGATCGGCATGACGAAGCGCGGGTCGACGGCGTTGAGCACGTGGGTGATCCGGTGCTCCCGGCACAGCGCGGTGACCGCGTCGGCCGAGGAGGCGTCCACCTGGGCGGCGACGAAACGGTCGCCGTGCCCGGCCACCGCGCGGGCGGCGCGGTCCGGGTCATGGTCGGCGACCACCATCGTCTCGAAGAAGGAGCGTCGGGCGGCGATGGCTACGGCGGCGGAGCCGACGCCACCGGCGCCGACGAGCAGGACACGCATCAGGAATCAAACCCCAAACCAAGACGATCGAGAGTACGGAGCCACAGGTCGCGACGGCCCTCACGCGCATCGGCGCGGGCCATCGACCGGCGGGTGAGATTGATGCCGACCGCGCGGACGGGTTCCGGCGGGAACGGCAGGGGCTTGCGGCGGACCAGATCGAGCCGGGTCAGCGGGGTGTCCCCGCCGGCCAGCAGGTCGAGCAGCACCCGGGCCGAGAAGCGGGTGGCGCCGACGCCGAGGCCGGTGTAGCCGGCCGCGTACGCCAGTCGACCGCCGAACGCGGTCCCGTAGAACGGGCAGAACCGGGTGCAGGTGTCGATGACGCCGCCCCAGCGGTGGCTGAAGCGCACGTCGGCGAGCTGCGGGAACGTGGTGAAGAAGTGGTTGGCGAGAGCGGTGAAGGTGGCCGGGCGCTGCTCCAGCTTCGGGGCGACCCGGTTGCCGTAGTGGTAGACGGCGTCGTAGCCGCCGAAGAGGATCCGCCCGTCGCGGGTGATCCGGTAGTAGTGGAACTGGTTGCCGGTGTCGGCCAGGCCCTGGCGGTTGCGCCAGCCGATCGCGTCGCGCTGCGCCGGGCTGAGCGGCTCGGTCATCAGCACGTGGTCGTAGACGGGCACCACGTACGCGCGCAGCCGGCGCAGCAGCGGCGGAAACGCGTTGGTGGCCAACACGACCCGGCGGGCGCGTACCGAGCCGGGCGCGTTGTCCAGCCCGCCGGCGGTCGCCGCGCGCAGGGCCGGGCCGTCGGCGCGCAGCCCGGTGACCCGGGTGTGCTCGTGCACGCGTACGCCGAGGTCGACGCAGGCGCGGCGCAGACCCCACGCCAGCTTCGCCGGGTCCACCATGGCGACCCGGTCGGCGTCGACCATGCCACCCAGGTACGTCGGCGAGTTCACCTCGGCACGCACCTCGTCGGTGTCGAGCAGCCGCACCCGGTGGCCGTACCGGCGGGCCAGCTCGGCGTCGGCGGCCAACCCGTCGAGCTGGTACGGCTCGACGGCGACGGCCAGTTCGCCGGTGCGCTCGAAGTCGCAGTCGATGTCGAACTCCGCGACGGTGGCGGCGATCGCGTCCAGGTTGGCGCGGCCGAGGCGTTCCAGCTCGCCGATCTCGCCGGGGAACCGGTCGACGCCGTTGGCCAGGCCGTGGGTGAGCGAGGCGGCGCAGAACCCGCCGTTGCGCCCGGAGGCGGCCCACCCGCAGGTCCCGGCGTCGACGAGCAGCACGTCACGGTCCGGCTCGGCCCGCTTGGCCTCCAGGGCGGCCCAGAGCCCGCCGTACCCGCCGCCGATCACCAGCAGGTCGGCGGTCTGCGCGCCGGTGAGCGGCGGCAGCGGGTCGGGGCGCTCCGGGCGGTCCAGCCAGTACGGCACGGGCGCCGCGTCGGCAAGCGCCCGGCCGGTATGCGGGAGGGTCATGACGGCGGCCCGGTCGGACGGCCCGCATCCAGGGCGGTCATGACGAGCGACGCGCCTGCGGTACCGGGC